>NZ_LN868937.1:379500-534341 GCF_001244735.1 Bacillus andreraoultii | reverse complement strand
CTTATCCCGCTTCTATTATCAAAAACATTACATTTAGATTTAGAGAAAGATACGGTTATCGCAACGGTCCGTTCAATCATTCAACTTTTAATTGTCGGTTACATATTACAAACTGTATTTACTTCAGAAAGCTACCTTTATATTGCTTTGATGGTCCTTTTAATGATTGGTGCAGCTACTTTAAATGCGCGAAAAAAAGGGTCTTCCATAACAGGTATAACAAAAAAGTTAGTTTTTACTTTTATTTGTGTTGAAGTATTAACTCAAGCAATCTTACTCGGATTCCATATTACTCCGGCAACCGCACAATACATTATTCCAATTAGCGGGATGATGATTGGTAACTCAATGGTCTTATCTATTTTATTTCTTAATCGCTTTACTGCAGAGGTTCATGCCTTTGAAAATGAAATTGAATTAATCTTATCTCTTGGCGGAACACCGAAACAGGCCATCCATAAACAATTAATTTCTGCAATAAAAGCAAGTACAATTCCCACTATAGAAAGTCAAAAAACAATGGGATTAGTACAGTTACCTGGTATGATGAGTGGACAAATTATTGCTGGAGCTGACCCTGTTCAAGCCGTTCAATTTCAATTATTAATATTATTTCTACTTCTAACAACAGCTGTATTAACAAGTGTTCTGTTAGGGTTTCTATCTTATCCAACACTGTTTAATAAACAAATGCAACGTGTTAAGAAATAAAAAAAAGGGGAAACGGGCGTCTTGAAGGGTTATAGACGCCCAAATTGCGATGAAAAAAAAATAAAATGGTCATCTAGAAGAGTTATAGACGACTGTTTTGCATTGAAATTCGTGGAAACGATCGTCTTGAAGGGTTATAGATGCCCCCTTTGATAAAAATACCGAAAAGAAAGAGCGGTTTTCGCCTTTGAATTAATGCTACCGCAGCCTCCCTAGCTTATGCGTATAGGAAAGTAGAAATTGGAAGATTTATACTTTCCCATTAGCCAAAAAACATACTAACATTAGTAGCACAGACCAAGGCCATGGTTTGTGCTACTATTTGTTTATAGTAGAAGTGAAGGAAGGTCGAACAGCCCCTGGGACCAATAGAGAGTCCGTATCAAAAACAGACCTACTTCACAACCTTATTTGAATCAGTTTAGTATGTTGGGTCCTAGAAGAAAATGGAATCGATAAGGCACTGTGAAGGCTTCTATGGATGGCTAAAAAGGAGAAGAAAATATGAAACATGTTGTAGCTTTTGATGTAAGTATGGGGAAAAGTGTGATGACGGTATATGACCGTTATAAACGATGTGAGTATGAAGGTGAGATTGAACATACACGTTCTAGCTTTCAATTGCTTCATGAGCGATTACAACAATTAAAGATTCTTGATGGACAAGCACCTGAAATTGTCTTTGAAGCGACAGGCGTTTATTCAAAAGGATTGGAGAAGTTTTTATGCGACCATGGGTATAGGTATAGCCGGATGAATCCATTAGAGGCAAACCTTCAAATGGCTTCCATGCGTCGGCATAAAACAGATAAGAGTGATGCACATGAGCTGGCGAAAACTCATTTTAAAATGGAACGGGACTATACATACCAACAGGATGAATACGATGAGCAGATGCGTGCGTTAACGCGATATTATGATGAGGTCGATACAGAAATCAATCATTTATGGAATCGGATGCATGCCATTTTACAACTCAGTTTCCCAGAGTTAGAGCAGGNAGACTCTCATCAACTTGGTCAGGTTTTTCTAAATATAAATCATATTGCTCAATTAAATAGCCCAAGTTAGGTCCACGAAAATCAAGCCAAGGGTTTCCTTCACTGATCATTACATCCACATCCCTGTTCATATAATAATTTTACATACCATATACAATTATACCTTACACGAGGTAAGCGTATACAGCATTACTTTGATTCTAATATAGCATATTTCGAACATATAAGAGAATGTTACGACTTATTAACACATTACTCGATAAACCGTATTATTGAAATCCATTCTGAATTAATACTATTACATAAATAATTAAAATTCTAGTATTTTGCCTTTGTTTTTGGCTTTATCTTCATTAGAAATTGTTATAAGTTATTGCTATTGCCATCAGTATGAATAATGCCCTGTGAATATGCTTTTTCTATAACTTTATACATCTTATTCACCTATGAAAATATGGTTGTTTATTATATTGATAAAATGTTTAAGGAATTAAGTGGAAATTTAAGAACGAAGATGGTTGCCGTATCTTTTTCTAGGGTAAAGTCCGTACAAACGAAATAAAAACCAATGAAATTCATTCAACAAAAAAAACATACTAACATTAGTAGAAGTGAAGGAAGGTCGAACAGCCCTTGGGACCAATAGAGAGTCCGTATCAAAAACAGACCTACTTCACAACCTTATTTGAATCAGTTTAGTATGTTGGGTCCTAGAGATCGTGTAAAAGAAAATGGAATCGATAAGGCACTGTGAAGGCTTCTATGGATGGCTAAAAAGGAGAAGAAAAATATGAAACATGTTGTAGCTTTTGATGTAAGTATGGGAAAAAGTGTGATGACGGTATATGACCGTTATAAACGATGTGAGTATGAAGGTGAGATTGAACATACACGTTCTAGCTTTCAATTGCTTCATGAGCGATTACAACAATTAAAGATTCTTGATGGACAAGCACCTGAAATTGTCTTTGAAGCGACAGGCGTTTATTCAAAAGGATTGGAGAAGTTTTTATGCGACCATGGGTATAGGTATAGCCGGATGAATCCATTAGAGGCAAACCTTCAAATGGCTTCCATGCGTCGGCATAAAACAGATAAGAGTGATGCACATGAGCTGGCGAAAACTCATTTTAAAATGGAACGGGACTATACATACCAACAGGATGAATACGATGAGCAGATGCGTGCGTTAACGCGATATTATGATGAGGTCGATACAGAAATCAATCATTTATGGAATCGGATGCATGCCATTTTACAACTCAGTTTCCCAGAGTTAGAGCAGATTATTACACCACGTTCTGCATTGTTTTTAAACATCGTGCAGCTTTATCCTCATCCGACGGTACTAATAGCGCATTCTAAAACGGTGATTCGCAACCGACTAAAAGACAATACACGAAAAAATCTTTCGTTAAAGCGTGCAGAAGAAAAAGCGATTATTTTATTAGAAGTTGCCAAAGAATCTTATCCAGCTATTTCCTCAACGGATGTTAGGTGTGAACAAGTAAAGGATTACGCAAAACGCATTTAAAAGAAAAGGAACAGCTAGTTAAACAAATGGTTGAACTTTCGAAAGACCGTTCCGAATTTCAAGTGCTTATTTCGTTTCCTGGGATTGGGGAGACTACAGCTGTGCGCATTATTGGGGAATTAGGCGATATTTGCCGTTTTAAAAACCATAAACAATTAAACGCCTATGTGGGAATTGATATAATGCGCTATCAATCGGGCAATACACATTATCAAGATCGCATTAACAAGCGTGGAAATAAGAAATTACGGAAAATTTTATTTTATATGATGAAAACGATGATTACCTTACGCAAAAAAACAAGTAATCACTTAGTCGATTATTATGACAAATTAAAAACGCAACCCCAGAGAAAGCCTCATAAGGTTGCCATTATCGCGTGTATGAATAAGTTTTTGAAACTAATCTTTCACCTTATTCAACACAATGTACCATACGATTACGACACAGCTATCTCCTGTGCGTAAATGGTTGATTTAAATATATCATAGATGGCCCTTCGAAAAAAGTAAAATTCGTAAGGTCTATTTGTCGTTGCAAATTTTTATGTATGGGAGGGGGTACCCCCTCCCATACATAAAAATTATTCCTTTGTACAAAAATATTTTAAAAACTACTTGACTGGAGGTAAGAAAGGAGCTGTCCAGAAAGAGTGTATTTTTGATTTCCGGATGCCCCTATTCATGTTTCAAAACCTAGATATATCGATATTCTTGATTATCACATTTTTTAGGGTATTCACTTTTCAGACAGCCCCTTAGGAAGTTACTCATTTATTAAAAACGGTTGATGAGAGTAAATCAGTATTCGTTCGCTCGGGTTTTGTTCATATTCACCTATCACTTTAATTTCCTTTGTCAGTTGGAAAGAGGTACGGTTCTCTATATATGAAATGTATTCAATCGATGGATAATACAAGATTAAATCAACCTGACGTGGTTTCTTTTCTACAGATTTCATAATATTTTTAATGACTTTGATAAATATCTTTGAAGAAAACGGGTTAAAAAAATAAAATTTATTATTTTCTGGCTGAACGCAATACTCTTCTGCTCGCAAATGTTGAAAGGCAAGTTGTTCTTTACTTTTCGGATGTCGTTTCAAATATTGGTGACGATTTTGTTCTGCTATTTTAAAAAGATGTTCATCCATTTCAATACCGAGCGCTTTTACACCAAAAGTTAAATTCAAATAAAAGAGTAGCCGCCCTTTACCACAACCAAAATCAACAATTGAGTCACCTGGTTGTAACGTGATTTCATTTGCCAGTAACTCAAGAACAGCGTATGGGGTTGGTTCATACGGAAAGTAGTTTAAAAAAGGTTTCAAACTCCGTTCCATACCAGAATTAATGTTAAGCAATTTATCAAACTCATGATCTATCATCATTGTGCTCCTTAATGCTAAGTACTTCCCATTAGGTTTAATATATCCTTTGTTATTGAAAAAGATGTGCTACCGTGCCCGAACACATGACTCTTTCGTATTCACTCTACTCCGTCACTTGACTAATCCAAGCTTCTGTAATCCGTAATAGATACCCGATTCGTCTACAGACTTTGTTTCGTATTTTGCATATTGGAAAAGATTTGGATCACCATTTGCCATCACAAAACTTGTCCCAACGGTTTGGAGCATTTCTTTATCATTCATGCCATCACCAAAAGCGATTGCTTGTTCATTGGGAATTCCTAAAAGATCCAAAACCTTTTGTACCGCAGTCCCTTTATTAATGTTCTTTTGGATTAAGTCGTAACTATTTTCAATACCTTCCACATTCACGGTTGAAACAACTAAATCATTTAACACTTTGTAGGCAGGTACATGTGAATCTTGGCAATTCATGACTGTCATACTATAAATATGGTTGTTCACATTTCCATTAAGTTGTTCATTTTCTTTTAGTTGGAAGAAATTAATAAAATTCACTACTTCCGGGCGAGATAAGGAAGTGAAATAATTTTTCTCCGCTGTATATAGTACTAGGTCATTATCGAATTCTTCTGCCGTTGTAATTACTTTTTGTACTAATTCCTGATTCATTGGATAGTCAACGATAACTTTATTTTTGTGAATAGCAAATGCACCGTTATAGCCGATTGCTGATTGAATACCTAGTTCCTTCCGCAGATCATTAATTTCATGAAGTGGGCGACCAGTAGCTATGAAAACTTCTACTCCTTCTTTTTGTACTTCTTCAATTGCCCTTTTCGTTAACTTCGTATATGTATGGTCATACGTTAAAATCGTTCCATCAATATCAAGAAAAAGTGCTCTATAAGTCATAGCTAGCTCCTTTACGAATCGTGATTATGTATCATATTTTATCACTCTTTTATCTAAAAAGAAAAAGAACACGATTATTATAACGGCACCAAGATAAATAAGCCGGACCCCATATGAATGGAATCCAGCTATTGTATTATTCTGTATAATAAACATAGTTTCCGCCAACAACGTCTCGTTTACATTCATCGTTGTAACGTAAATATTCTAAATGGGCGAGTGTTTCCCCAATAGCAAATCGAAAGTCATGGACATTATTAATCTTTGGAAATAACTTTTTACAAGCTTCAAAAACAGTTAGACCTGCGGATAGTTCTTCTAGAAGATTCTCTAACCGATCATGATGGTGCTGTTTTATTTCATCAATTCGTTTCGTCCCACCAAAAAACGGGAGCCCATGAGACGGAATGACATATTCAACATCTAACTTTCGAATTTTATTAAGAGATTGAAAATAAGTCGCTAATGGGTTCGGGTCTCCATGAAACCAGTAAGAAATATTCGGTGTAATTTTCGGTAAAATATGATCTGTTGATAGAAGCACACTCTTTTCTTTATTATAAAAAACAATTAACCCGTCAGAATGCCCTGGGGTAAAAAGCACCTCATACATGTAATTCCCTATTTTTACAAGTTCTCCTTCGTTAAAATAATGGTTTACGGTTGGATATGGGGTTACTCTTTTTATAAAGGATTCCGTATTGTCAACCATCTGACTAGCAGCTTCGGCAGGTATTCCCGCTACTTGATAATTTCCAGCTAATTTTTCAAGAAACTGCCGATCCCATGCACCAAGTCCATTCTCCGCATCAATTTGTGACATAGATAGACGGGCATTCGTTTTTTGTTGCAGACCTCCAGCATATCCGAAATGATCTGGATGATAATGGGTAATAAATATTTCCGAAACATGTTTTCTGTCAAGTTCTTCTGCCCATCGTCTTACTGTATAACTATTATGAAGACCGGTATCAATAACAACATACCCTTCTTCACCTTCTGCGAGAAAACAGTTCACATGGTTTAGTCGAAAGGGGAGATCCAATCGTACTAAATGTAAGCCTAGTTCATCCAACATAGAGGGAACATCTCCCTTCCTTATTTCCCTTCAAATTTTGGTGCCCGTTTTTCAAAAAATGCTTGCACCCCTTCACGATGATCAGCCGTATTGAATAATAAAGTTTGCATTAAGTTTTCTTGCATTTCATTTGTTTCGTTTGTCAATTCTGCAGCATGATTCACTAAGCATTTGACAAACTGATTCGCAAGTGGTGGCCCTTCGATAATGAATTGTGCAAATTCAGTTGCCTCTTTTCGCACATCCTCTTCCGCTACTCGGTTCACAATTCCTTTATCATAAAGTTCTTGAGCGGAAATGACTGCTCCTTTTGAAATCCACTCTTTAACAAGCGCATTCGGAACGTTTTCAGTTAACGCCTTCACTAAACCTAAGTCTGGAATTAAACCGATGTTTTTAAAACTAATGGCAAAAGCCGCCTTTTGATCTGCAACGATAAAGTCGGATGCAAGAGCAATACTGAAACCAGCCCCCGCCGCATAACCATGAACAGCACTAATCACGTACTTATCTAACTGTTGAATCGCATTTTGTAAAGCAACTGCTCCCTTCATATGGGCTAGTTTGTCCCTTACTGTTTTCGCCTCATTAAATGAACCAATATCTCCTCCAGAACAAAATGATTTTCCTGCACCGGATAAAATAATCGCTTTTACCTCTTGATCTGCTTCAGCTTCCTTTAGTGCTCCAATCACACCGGTAACTAGTTCATGTGAAAGTGCGTTTAACTTATCTGGACGGTTCATCGTTACATATGCAATACCATTTTCCTTTTTTACTTCCACTATATTTGCCATTTCTTTCACCTCATATTTAATGATTGAACATTCACTCATATATTTATTTACCTTGATTTAAACGTATTCGTACCGTCATTAATATGCAAAATTCCCTTTAACGATTTTTTCCTTTGCTACTTCATATTGCTCGACTAGTTCGTCAACAATTTCAGCCATCGTTTGTATCTTTTTAATTGCACCGACTCCTTGTCCCGCAGACCAAACATCCTTCCATGCACGAATATTCGGATTTGCAAGTTCTGAGAAATCAATTTTCTCTTTTCGTTGTAGTTTCATCGGGTCAAGTCCCACTTGTAGAATACTTGGGATTAAGTAGTTCGCATTCACACCACTAAATGCATCTGTATAAATAATGTCCTCAACGCCAGAAGTAAGCACCATTTCCTTGTAACCATCTTGAGCCATACTTTCTTTCGCAGGAATAAATCGCGATCCTAAATAAGCAAAGTCGGCACCAAGAATTTCTGCGGCTAAAATATCTTCTCCTTTTGACATTGCTCCAGCTAGCACAATCGGTCCATCCCAAAATTCTTTTACTTCATGGATAAATGCAAAAGGACTATATGTTCCTGCGTGCCCCCCTGCTCCACTACATACGAGAATCAGCCCATCTGTTCCTTTTTCAATCGCCTTCTTCGCAAATTTTACGTTTATTACATCTGAAAAAACGACTCCCCCATATTTGTGTGCAATTTCAACGACAGGACTTGGATCACCGAGAGAAGTGATGATCAGTGGCGGTTGATACTTTTCAATTAATTGGAGATCTTCCACAAACCGCTTATTCGACTTATGACTAATAAAATTAATCCCCCACGGTGCAATTTTTTTACCTGGGTTTGCCGCTTTCAATTCAGCCCACTCTGTTGTAATTTGTTGGAACCAAGTTTCTAAAATTTCATTTGTTCTTGCATTAAGTGCGGGGAACGTACCAATGATTCCGCTTTCACAAGCATACAAAACCATATTTGGATCATTGATTAAAAACATCGGCGCCATAATAACTGGTAGTTTCGTAGACTCTTTTAAACTTGCAACATTTGCTTTTGTCATATTCTACATCTCCTTAAATGTTAGATCTTGTTTCATTCGAGAATTCGGCTGGAAAGTGGGAAACAGAATCGTTTGTCTCGCAATACGGAACCTACTTACTTAACACATCCAGAGAATATATTTACATTCCTATATTTTTTGCGATTATTTGCTTCATAATTTCATTCGAACCTGCGTATATCGAAGTGACGGTAATATCACGAAAACGTCTAGCAATCTCATATTCTTCCATATAGCCATATCCGCCATGCAACTGCAGACATTCACCCGCGACTTTTTTAGCTAAATCGGTTATCCACCATTTAGCCATAGATACTTCCGTAACAACCGTATTTCCTGCCATATGATCGATAATAAGTCGATCAACAAACGCTCGTCCCACTTCAAGTTCTGTCGCCATTTCTGCTATTTTAAACTGTGTATTTTGAAATTGGCTAATCGTTGTTCCGAATGCCTTCCTCTGTTTGACATAATCAATGGTTAGCTCCAACATCCGCTCAGCAGCTGCCAATCCTTGAATTGCGACCATTAAACGTTCCTGCTGTAATTTTTCCATTAAGTAATAAAAGCCCATTCCTTCTTTACCTAATAAATTCGTTTTTGGTACGCGCACATCTTCAAAAATTAATTCACTTGTGTCATTTGCATGTTGGCCAAGTTTGGCTAGTTTTTTCCCTTTTTTAAATCCAGGGGTACCTGCTTCAACAACAAATAAACTGATTCCCCGATGTGGTGGATTTGCTTTCGGATTTGTTTTTGCAACAATAACGACAAGATCGGCTGTATAACCATTTGTAATAAATGTCTTTTCCCCATTAATTATATAGTCGTCCCCATCCCGAACGGCTGTTGTTTGTATTCCTGCTAAATCAGATCCTGCACCTGGTTCGGTCATTCCGATGGCAGTGATGATCTCACCACTTATTGCCCCAGGTAGCCACCGCTTTTTCTGTTCCTCTGTTCCATATGATTCTATATATGGAATCACTATATCGTTGTGGAGGCCGATTCCTATGAGGCTTGTTCCAACTCGTTCCATTTCCTCGTTAAGAACGACTGCATATCCAAAATCTGTTCCCAAACCCCCATATTTTTCATCCACTTGTGGACAGAGATACCCTTGTTCCCCAAGCCTCATCCAAAATGCCCGAGGTACTTCTTTATTTTTCTCCCACTCTTCATAATAAGGAACGGCCTCTTTTTCTAAAAATTTGCGTAATGACTGGCGAAAAATCTCATGTTCCTCCGTTAAAAATGTCCGCTTCATTCATTTCCCCCTTATCGAATTCAAAATGTACGCTATGTTGTGAATATATGATTTGTATTTTTAAAATATTTATCTTCTTGCAAAACATGATGATATAACCTTGTTACTATTACTTTATTAAAGTCAAGAGGATATTTTTATATCACCCCCCCCTACATTTGACATAAACTACGAATCTTCCTTATTTATGATTATTAATTATTTTCTGCAAAAAGGCAACAGAAAAAATGAACAACCATTCATTTTTTCTTAAAAAAATATGAGGAACGGTTTGAAGCTCCTCATTTTTACAACTCGTTTAGACAAAAGGGAAGTTCGGCTTCCTTTTGTTTAAAAATGCGTCGACACCCTCTTTATAGTCTTCCGAAGTAACCGAATCAATTATTAATCCCATGATCTCTTCATTATCTTCTTTTCCACCATGTAAAATGTGATGAACAATTTTTTTCGTTCCTCGCACAGAGTATTGCGAGTTGTCACAAATCATCTTTGCAAAACGGTATGTTTCATCCTCCAATTGTTCTGGATGGTAAATGCGGTTGATTAATCCCATATGAAGTGCTTCATCAGCTCCCATTATTCGCCCAGTATATAAAATATCTTTTGCGTTTGAAGGACCAACTAAATCAACGAGATGCTTTGTTGCCTGCGTATTATAAACAATTCCTAACTTTGCTGGTGTAATACCAAATTTCCCGGTTGGATCGGAAAAGCGAAAATCACAAGCAACAGCTAATTCACAGCCACCACCAACACAATAACCTTGAATCATTGCAATTGTCGGCTTTATTCCACTTGCTACTTTTTCTTCTAATTTTCCCATAACCGCACTATAAGTCATCATTTCATCGACAGTGGAACGTCTTGTTTCAAATTCACGAATATCCGCTCCTGCAGAAAAAGCCTCTTCCGTTGTACTTCGGAAAATAATTACTTTTACTTCGCGATTCCGATTAGCCTGATCCACATATTCATTTAAGCTTTCCCACATTTCAAAAGATAACGCATTTCTTTTTTCTGGTCGGTTCATATAAATGGTTGCTATTTGATTTTCCACTACCATATAAATTTGTTCATTTTGTAAGTTTGACATTTTTCCCTCCAAAAGACGTCGATTAATCATCGAGTTTTCCAAGTCATCATTTTTTATTCATTTTCCCGAAACGCTTTTCCTAAAACATCAATTCCACCCGTCGCAGAAATAATGGATCCTGTAATAAAGTCTGACTTTTCATCAACAAGAAAAGCAATCACTCTTGCAATATCTTCTCCAGTTCCTTCGCGTTCAAGGTGATTCTCCTTTGCGGCAATTGCGTCCCGAATGGTTCGTTCTTTCCATTCCGATGTAATATCGCCTGGAGAGATCATATTCGCTGTAATACCATTTTTCCTTTCTTCTAAAGCAATCGTCCTTGTTAACGAGGCAAGACCTGTTTTTGCTGCCGCGAATGCGGACCGATAAATCCATCCCGGTGCTGTTTCCACTCGATCAAAACCAATGGTAATGATTCTTCCCCATTTTTGTGTCCGCATCATTGGGATAATTTGTTTTGCTAAGTAAAAGGTGCTACTTAAATTTCCTTGAATTAAATAATTCCATTCATCGAAACGATAATCCGTTAGTGACTTTCTTTCATGAATATATGGTCCAGCATTATGAATGAGTACATCGATTTTATTGAACATTTTCGCCGTCTCTACGACAATTTTTTCACAGTCTCCTTCTTTTGCTACATCACCTTGAATGATCATATGTTTTGTTCCGTACATTTCGTTTAAATATCTGACTAGATTTTCTGCTGCTAATGTATTGGATCGGTAGTTAATAGCTAATTGGTAGCCTTGTGCTGCTAGCTGAATAGCGGTCTGTTTCCCAATTCCAGTTGCTCCCCCAGTAATCAGTGCGACTTTTTTATCCATCAATCTCCCCCCCAATGAATTTATTTTAACGTCATTTTGTCTATATAATAACTACTAGTCTGTTCATACGTATTTATGAAAAATAATAGAACTACTTAATCCTATTCTAGAAAACAAATATCGAACTATTTTCAAAGGTCACTATATTTGATAAAATAATTTTAATATTCTATTCTACATTCACTTTTGATTTTTATATTTTTATAACTTAACTTGAGGAAAATTCTATCTATACTTTATCAAAGTTTTCCTTGTTGAGTAACGATTTTGAATTAAAAAACGTGGGTACATTCCATTAGTACCTTATTCAAGCAAAGAAATGAAGCAAAATTAGGAGGATCACCGTGAAACTAACTGAACAAGAATTAGAGATACTTGCGATACTAGAAGAAAACCATCGTCAATCAACAGAATCTATTGCCATGCAAACACAATTATCGGTAGAAAAGGTGAATGAACTTATTAAAAAACTAGAGGATGCTCATATTATTGTGAGCTATCCTGCCCTTATTGATTGGAGTAAGGTAGAAGGAAAAGACAATATCGTTGCAGTTATCGATGTAAAGGTAACTCCAAAACGTGGCGTTGGCTTTGACGAAGTTGCTGAAAAAATCTACCGTTACCCTGAAGTAACCTCACTTTATTTAATGTCTGGAACGTACGATTTATCGGTTACAGTTGAAGGAAAAACAATGAATGAAATTGCATCGTTTGTATCGGAAAAATTATCTACAATTGAAAATGTCATTTCGACAACGACGCATTTTATGTTAAAAAAATATAAGCATGATGGCGTTATTATTGAAGGAAAAGATGATCAAGACCGGAGAATGGTGGTATCTCCATGATTGACTATACAAAAGTTTTAGCAAACAAAGCTGTTCAATTACAACCATCTGGAATTCGAAAATTTTTTGATGTTGCTTCAAAAATGGAAAATGTCATTTCATTAGGGGTTGGTGAGCCAGATTTTATTACCCCATGGGCAATTCGTGATACAGCGATTGCTTCATTAGAAGACGGATATACTTCTTATACAGCAAACCCTGGACTGCTTGAATTACGGGAAGAAATTGCAAATTATTTGGATCGGAAATTTCAGCTTTCCTATCATCCAGAAAATCAAATTATCGTTACAATTGGTGCAAGCCAAGCGTTAGATACAGCCTTTCGTGCTTTGTTAAATCCTGGTGAAGAAGTATTAATTATTGAGCCGGCATTTGTTTCCTATGCATCACTTATCACGATGGCTGGAGGAAAGCCTATTGCCGTAAATACGAGTGCAGAAAATGGCTTTAAAGTAACTGTGGAAGAAATTGAGCGAGCAATCACTGACAAAACAAAAGCAATTTTATTATGTTCACCAAATAATCCAACTGGGGCATTTTTGAATGATGAAAATTTACAAGCCATTGCGAAGGTTGTTATAAAACACGACTTAATCGTTGTGTCCGATGAAATATATGCAGAACTTACATATGATGACAACTATGTAAGTATCGCTACCCTACCTGGAATGTACGAGCGAACAATTGTCATTAATGGTTTTTCAAAAGCATATGCAATGACTGGTTGGCGGCTTGGTTATGTTTGTGCCCCAACACCCATAACAGAAGTCATGTTAAAAATACATCAATACACGACGATGTGTGCTCCACATATGTTGCAACATGGTGCGATTGAGGCTTTACGCAACGGTAATGAACAAGTTGAGGAAATGCGAAAGAGCTACCGCCGCCGTAGAAATTATATTGTACAAGCATTAAATGATATTGGCTTGCATTGCCATATGCCAGGAGGTGCCTTCTATGTTTTTCCATCGGTTAAGGACACTGGTCTTACATCCGAACAATTCGCTGAGGAGTTACTCATGAAGGAACGGGTTGCCGTTGTTCCGGGGAATGCTTTTGGGGCTAGTGGTGAAGGTTATATTCGCTGTTCATATGCAACATCTATGCAGCAACTACAGGAAGCAATAAATCGAATCGGGCGCTTTTTACAATCCATTGGTGTGGAACCTAGGGATGGAACTAGTAAATAAGTACAGGAAATATACAATTTTTCGATGCTATAGACAAAATGACTGGGGTAAAGAGATGAGTTTCCAACATATGGATGAAAGGAAAAAACTTGATAATATAGACCACTTGAATCCACACTTGTCCAAAACTTGCAAGAAGTCTATCGTGTAGAACCCATATCAGTGAAATTAGGTTTATTCCAAAAAGAAAGGAGCTGTCCAGTACTGAACTTGCTCCTTAAGATTGTTTTACATTTCGTCCCCCTCTCATAATAGTTGGGGACTTCTGCTAAATAAAGTTAAATGACTTCCTCTTGCACTTCAATCGTTGTCTTTTCTTTACCCATAAACCGATCGACAATCATGCTTAACGCACCATCACCTGTTACATTCGTCGCTGTTCCAAAACTATCTTGTGCTAAATATAAAGCAATCATTAAAGAGAGCATCGTTTGGTCAAAACCAAGCATCGATTTCATAATACCTAAAGCTGCCATGACCGCTCCCCCAGGTACTCCAGGTGCAGCTACCATTGTTACGCCTAACATTAAAATAAACGGAAAATAAGAAACGAATGTTGGGTGACCCCCATTTAATAACAACACACCTAATGAACAGATTACTAAAGTAATGGTACTTCCAGATAAGTGAATTGTTGCAAATAATGGAATACAAAAATCGCCAATTTTAGCCCGAATTCCTGTCTTTTTCACCGATTGTAATGTTACTGGAATAGTTGCAGATGAAGACTGTGTTCCCATTGCGGTAAAATATGCTGGCAACATTGTCTTGAGTAAGCCAAATGGGTTTTTCCTTGAAAGCGTTCCTGCCACTGTATATTGAAAGAGTAAAATGGTAATATGCAACACTATGACAAGGACAAAAACTTTAGCAAAGACAAATAAAATATTTTGTACTTGACCGCCAAAAGTCATGTTCATAAAAATCCCAAATATATGAAATGGTAATAACGGAATAATCGCAACATTAATAAACTTTTCGATAATAATTTGAAACTCATCAAACGCCTTTTCAAGTGTATCTCCCTTAGTGGAAGCAATCCCAACGCCAATAATAAATGATAAGATAAGTGCACTCATCACATCCATAATAGGAGGCATTTCAACAACAAAAAACGCTGATTGTAAAAACTTCTCTGGATTTTCAGCCGTTTGCAACGTATTTCCAGCGACAAGACTTGGTAACAACACACTTCCAACAAAGAAAGCAAGTAAACCAGCAAGAATCGTAGAAACATAGGCGATAACAGTAGATATTCCGAGTAACTTACCTGCCCCTTTTCCTAAGTGAGCAATCCCAGGAACAATGAATCCAATAATAATGAAAGGAATAGCAAAATTTAAGAAGTTTCCAAAGATCCCATTAAATGTAGCAAAAGTTCTCACAAACCATTCAGGAACAACATTTCCGAGTAGAACACCTAAAATAATAGCAGCAATAATTCTGGGCAAAAGTCCAAATCTCTTTTTCATCAATAGTCCTCCCTACACGTACAGATGTATTTTATAGGAATACTATATCATATTTTTTTCACTTGTAAAGAGTTATCCTGGAATAATATTAAAATATGGATCTTTTGATTCCATTCTCTTAAATGAAATGTTATTCACCCAGAACAAGATTAAACTTCTTTATCATATAAACCATGCGTTTTTTGGGGAAACATCATCTAACTTCTTAAAATAACAGAGTGCTTTTGTAAAAGAAGAAAGGGTTCTACATATTAGTCATATTTAATATATAAACCCCCTTCATTTTTCTATCCTTTTTTAAATTGCGTCTTAATCATTCTCCAAGGTGGTTATGAATCACTAAAGAACTATTTAAAAAATACATGGATTATCCATGTATTTTCTTTGCCTTTTCAATATTTACTTTAATGGCTTCGATGACGGCAGAGCGGAGGCCCATTTCTTCAAGCCGAGCAACCGATTCGATTGTTGTTCCTCCTGGTGAGCAAACATTATCTTTTAGTGTACCAGGGTGTGCCTCCGTTTCTAATAGCATTTTTGCTGCACCTAAAACAGCTTGAGCAGCGAATACATATGCTTGTTTTCGTGACATCCCGTGCATTACTGCTCCATCTGCTAATGCTTCAATGAACATATAAGAAAATGCTGGTGAGGAACCTCCCACTGCCGTTACAACATCCATAATCGACTCATTAACAAACTCCACTCGACCAAAGCTTTCAAATAGAGCTTTAATTTCTTCTTGATCCCCAGGTGTTACGAACGAATTAATTGCCACACCAGTTATTCCTTCTCCGACAAGTGCCGGTGTATTTGGCATAGCTTTAATTACTTTCATTGGTCGATTCAAACGCCTTTCATTTTTCTCAATCGTCTCTCCAACAGCAATTAAAATTAATATGGCATTTTCTTTCAACTCATCACGAATTTCTTCCAGTACGGGTCCATACATATCGGAAGTCGTCGTTAAAAATAAGAAATCAGCTTTCCTAGCAACTTCTAGATTATTCGTTGTTGTTAGGATTCCATAGGTTTGTTCCACCTCTTGAAGACTCGGTAATGAACGATTTGAGACAATAATTTGCTCCGGTTTAATGAAGTTTGCTCGCATCATTCCCCCGATGATCGATTTTGCGATATTTCCACATCCAATAAATCCAACCGTCCGATTCATTTTATTCTCTCCCTTACAAACTTTGTATTTATGCATTTATAAATACACATTATTTTAAAAATTATAACAAACCCATTTGAATTAGGAAAGGAAAATAAAAAAAGCCAGAACCCAAAACGTATTTTTGGACTCTGACCTTGTTATCGGGAAGACAGGATTTGAACCTGCGACCCCCAAGTCCCGAACTTGGTGCTCTACCAAGCTGAGCTACTTCCCGTGAAATTTTAACAAAAATATTATATCACAAGTTAACTATTTTTATCGTTGTTTTTAATGACATCTTTTCAAATATTTGTAATGCCCGAGGCTTACAATAATCAGCAATTGCATTTCAATGGATGATCAGCTGAAAAATTTTCTATAATTTAAATACTGGCCTTTGTTTATCATTGATTGGAGACTTTAAATGAACAACTTTCAGCGCTCACATTTATCGGTGGCTTTACAACAATTGCTGGGACACAAATCGCTAGTATACTAGAGACACTCTTCAAGAAAGGAGATTGGAAACAGCTAGATATATCATTTTATATTAGTGAAACTAAAATACAAGCTATGAGCGTGGGAGTACTCATAGCTTGTTATATATGAAGGGTAGAACAAAAGACGATTGTCTCTGTTCTATTCACCCAATAGGTGCAAAAATTTCAATTATTTCCACTATCGCTTTAGCTCCAATTCTCGCTGGCCCTGCTCCAAGTGGCTTTTTAATAGCATCATATATAGTTTCTTCTAATTTACCATATGTTACTTTATCAAGAGCCTCTAGTTTGCGAAGAGCTGGCTTTACATAAGTATGCATAACATTTCCAACATTTTTTACAGCTGTTTTCCCAAAATATTTACCAACAAGATTAGTAATAGTTGTAGTATTATTAATTGCCCACTTTAAAGCCTTTACTTATATAAATAGGTGCAGCAAACAATAAAAAGGTTTCCATAATCTAGATAAAGATTAAAACGTTCAACCTCGCCAAAATTCTCAATAAAAAAGTCAAGTTCATTCAAGATACCCCATGATTAAGGCAGAATTATCAATTTCCCTTTTTTGTGTTTAATCGCCTTTCTTAATTATTCTTAAAGCTGAATATTTCTAATTTAATTAAGCCTCAAACCGAACTATTATGAAACTTTAATTTAGAGTTTCATAATAGTTCGGTTTGTTTTTCCTTGGGGTTGCTGTGACGTCAACAGGCCTGTCCCTCGGTCACTCTTGATAAGAAAATATGTAGTTGTCGAATTCCCATAATGATACGATAAATATTTTTAATACATTAACTTTTTGAAAAATAATATGATTCGTTTTAACTGTCAATGAAAAAGTGAAAAGAGTTTAGAAATTAATACAAATCTGTTCTCCTCGCTTGAAAGATTGGGATTGTGTTACGAACGCGGTCAACTTCGTCCAGCTCGATTTCTACATAAAATACTCCTTCACTTTTTTCACCACCGAAATACACATCTCCCCACGGTGAGACAACCATTGAATGGCCGTTGTATTCATTATTTAAATCTTTTCCAACACGATTTACGGCAATGACGAAACATTGATTTTCGATGGCACGTGCTTTCAATAACACTTCCCAATGGTCAACTCTTGTTTTTGGCCACTGAGCAGGGATAAACATCAATTTCGCTCCGCTGAGTATATGAGTTCGAATCCATTCTGGAAAACGGATATCAAAGCAAATCACCCCTCCACAATCGGTACCATCCAATTGAAAAATATTTTTAGTCTGACCTTCCTCGAGATGGCGTGGCTCATCCATTAACGGGAATAAATGGGCTTTATCATACTCCGCAACAATCTCCCCCTCACGATTAACGACATACATCGTGTTAAAAAATTTCCCCGCTTTGTTCGTTGCTACTGAACCACCAACAATATGAACCGCGAACATTTTCGATAGACGACACAACAAATCTTTTGTTCGTTTCCCGTTATCATCCGCTATAGCCCATAGTTCATTTAGTGCGTAACCCGTATTCCACATCTCTGGTAAAACGATTGTATCTGCACCTTGCCTTGCCGCTTCTTCAATATACTTTTCTACTTGTAGAAAATTTTCTTCCGGCTTACCAAACACAACATCCATTTGAACGAGTGCCATTTTCATAAACATCACCTACTAGACATATATACTTTAAGACTATAAAATTATTAATAAAATTTCAACATATTAGGCAATTTCGTTTTTATTATAAGTATATTAGATAAAGGGTGATAGCAGTGAACTACGCAAATAAATTGAAACGACTTCCAACGCAGTTTTTTGCAAGTCTAGTTGACAAAGTGAATCAAGCAATAGAAGAAGGTCGTGATGTGATTAATTTAGGCCAAGGAAACCCTGATCAACCAACACCAAATCATATAATTAAAGCTCTACAAGAAGCCGCTAGTGATCCGATGAATCATAAATATTCCCCTTTCCGTGGGTTAAAAGAATTTAAAGAGGCGGTTTGTGACTTTTATCAAAACGAATATGCTGTTCAACTTAATCCAGAAACAGATGTCGCTATTTTATTCGGTGCAAAAGCTGGGTTGGTCGAACTTCCATTTTGCTTATTGAATCCCGGAGAAACGATGTTATTACCCGATCCTGGTTACCCTGATTATTTATCTGGTGTTGTATTAGCCGATGTACATTACGAAACGGTCCCCTTAAGGGCCGAAAATAACTTTTTACCTAACTATGATGAAATACCTGAGGAAATAAAAGAGGAAGCAAAATTACTCTATTTAAACTATCCGAATAATCCAACTGGAGCTGTCGCAACAGAAGAATTTTTCAAAGAAACGGTCCAACTCGCGAAAAATTATGGAATAACGGTGATGCATGACTTTGCTTATGGTGCGATAGGTTTTGACGGAAAGAAACCGGTTAGCTTTTTACAAGTCGATGGTGCTAAGGATATTTGTGTGGAGATGTATACATTATCGAAAACGTACAATATGGCTGGATGGCGGATTGGCTTTGCGGTTGGAAATCCCACTATTATTGAGGCGATTAATTTATTTCAAGATCATTTATACGTTAGCTTATTTCCGGCAATCCAAAAAGCCGCAATTGAAGCATTAACTAGCGACCAAACTTGTGTGGAAGAATTAGTTCACCGTTATGAATCTCGGCGAAACGTTTTTATCGACGCATGTAAGGAAATTGGTTGGAATGTAACTGCTCCAAAAGGATCGTTTTTTGCCTGGCTTCCTGTTCCAAACGGATTTACTAGTCAAAGTTTTGCTGATTATTTATTAAAAAAAGCCGATGTTGCTGTTGCACCAGGGAATGGTTTTGGTAAGTTTGGAGAAGGTTATATCCGTGTCGGCTTATTGATGGACGAGAATCGGCTAGTTGAAGCTGTTCAGCGAATTGGGAAACTCAATGTATTTCAATAAATAGGGATGCGAATAATAGGTATAAAGATGTAATGTTATCTAAATAAATGCTTAATTATATACATTTTAAAAAAACTTTACTAAAATAGAAATGGTGTCAATAAATGGAATAAATAGTTATTACGTTTACCTATTTACACCAATATTATCTACTTTATTAAATCGTACAGATATATTATTTTCCATTAATTAGAAAATCTGAATTGTAATTATTGTTTCTTCTAATAATTACAGAAAATGAGTGACATGTTGATAGGGGGATTTCTCATTGAATACCGAATGGGCCTATATTGACACAGGATTGAATAGTGCAGCTGTCAATATGGCATTTGACGAATGTATGTTGCGCTGGCATAGTCAAGGAAAAATCCCACCGACACTTAGGTTTTATGGATGGAGCAAACCTACCTTGTCGATTGGGTATTTTCAACGAGCAAAGACAATTAATTTTCAGGCAGTTGAAAAGTATGCGTGTGAGTTCGTTCGCCGGCTCACTGGTGGAAGTGCCGTTCTTCACGATGATGAATTGACCTACAGTTTAGTCATCGATGAGCATGACCCAAGCATCCCAAAATCAGTCACAAAAGCATATTACATACTCTCCCAAGGAGTACTAGAAGGTTACAAAAACTTAAACGTTCCATGTGAGTTTGCCATTCCCGAAAGAGAGTTAGACAAAGAACGTTCTGCGATTTGTTTTGAAAAGCCATCTTTCTATGAAATGGTTGTTGATGGGAAAAAGATTAGCGGGAATGCACAAACCCGAAAACAAGGCGTACTCATGCAACACGGTTCAATTCCGGTAAGCCTTGATAACAATATGCTATTCGACCTTTTTGCTTTCTCCTCGGAGAAAAGCAGGCAGAGACGAAAAGAACAATTTGCACAAAAAGCTACATCCATTAAAGAAGTAACAGGCAAGTCCTATACATACGAACAAATGAAGGTAGCTTTCAAAAAGGGCTTTGAAACTGGACTCGACATTCATTTATCACCACTGAAACTATCTGAGGAACAATGGAAAGAAGTACAAGAATTAGCTCACACCAAATACGAAACAGACATGTGGAATTATTATACGACGAAGGAGCGTGAAACCATTGCCACAGCAAACTGATTACATTCGGAAGCCGGAATGGTTAAAAATCAAACTAAACACAACGCAATCTTACGGAAATATAAAAAATCTCGTGAAAGGAAATCGACTAAATACCGTTTGTGAAGAAGCGAAATGCCCAAACATTTATGAATGCTGGAGTGAACGTGGGACAGCTACATTTATGATTTTAGGAAATGTTTGTACGAGAGGTTGCCGTTTTTGTGCTGTTGCTACTGGTCGTCCTACTGAATTAGACTGGGCCGAGCCAGAACGTGTCGCCGATTCGGTAAAAGTGATGGGATTGAAACATGTTGTCGTTACCGCTGTTGCTCGAGATGATTTAATAGATGGTGGTGCCGCTGTTTTTGCAGAAACGGTTCGTGCCATTCGCCGGAAGAATCCTGGTACGACGATTGAAATTTTACCGTCAGATATGAAAGGCGATTATGAAAGTCTACATACATTAATGAGTAGCAAACCAGATATTTTTGACCATAATGTGGAAACCGTACGCCGACTCACACCAAGGGTTCGTGCGATTGCAAAATATGACCGCTCCCTCCAGTTATTGAAACGAGTGAAAGAAATCTCTCCAGAAACTCCAACAAAGTCAAGTATTATGGTTGGTCTCGGGGAAACGAAAGAGGAAATTCTTGAAACGATGGACGACTTGTTAACTCATAACGTTGACATTATGACAATTGGTCAGTATATGCAACCAACGAAAAAGCATTTAAAAGTTGAGCGTTACTATCATCCAGATGAGTTTGCAGAGTTAAAGGAAATTGCCTTAGCAAAAGGATTTAAGCATTGTGAATCTGGTCCGTTCGTTCGTACATCTTACCATGCCGATGAACAAGTAAATAAAACACCTGCACAACAAAAAATTGAATATTTAAAAGCAATGGATCAACAAGAAAATCAACAAATGAGCTAAGTTTGATTTCTACTAACTTCTTGCTTGCAATGATAATCTCCCATGGCTACGGTCAAGGGAGATTTTTATTATGGATTACCCTTTTTCAGAATGAATTTTACCATGCTCACTACGTCTGTTTTCAGTTAATCAATGGAAATTTTATTCATCTATTGTGTTATTCACCAAACAATGTTGAATATCTCAGCTTGTCGTTCTAACTTCTCATTTGTTAATATTAAAAATACGTAACCTATAGTATTGGGGGCTTTTTCGATGAATGAAGAGGAGAAACATCTAGCCTATACGAAAAAGTATATGGAGTATATATTACAGGAAACACTAGAAAGCTTAGGCAAATATAAAGGAAATATTCGTGAAGCATTGGCAGAACTCGATAACCTCGACAGTAGCTTAAACTATACGACCGCCTTATCGAATACACGATTTCTTGAAATGGCCACGAAAGAAGCAGATGCTTTAGAGCGATTGATCGATAAGCCGTACTTTGCCAGAATTGATTTTCAAAGGAAAGGTCAGCAGGAAACCGATACTTATTATCTTGGAAAAACATCTCTTTATGAAAAGGAAACACAAGAACCTATCATAGTCGACTGGCGTTCCCCGATTGCCAACGTATATTATGATGGCCGACTGGGTGATGTTTCCTATGAGTCTTATGAAGGTGAAATCGAGGGAAATCTTTCATTAAAACGGCAATTTAAAATTGAGGAAGGTAAGCTAATTGATTATGTCGATGTCGATATGATGGCAGCAGATGATTTACTCCTAGAAGCACTCTCAGGTAATGCAGACAATCGATTAACAGAAATTATTACAACCATTCAAGCAGAGCAAAATCGTGCTATCCGGGCTGACTTAACAAAGCCGATTATCATTCAAGGTGCGGCTGGGAGTGGGAAAACAACCATTGCCCTTCACCGCCTCTCCTATTTCATCTATCGGTACAAAGATCGCTTTCAACCTGAACAACTAATGATTCTCGCACCAAATCATATGTTTCTTGGCTACATTGCTGATGTATTACCTGAACTAGGTGTAGAAAAAATACGGCAAACGACATACATCGACTATGTTAAAAAATGTATCGGCGGAAAAGTAAAAGTCATAAATCCTAAACAAAAACTCATTTCACTTATTTATATGACGGATACAAAAGACAAAAGCCTACTTACATGGCTCTCCCAATTTAAAGGTTCATTTACTTACAAAAAAGTAATTGATCGGTATTTAAAAGATATACGAAAACAACTTACCCCAACGGAAGATTTTTATCTTGAAAAATATCGTCTCGTATCAAAGAAAAGACTGCAACATTTATTTTTAATCGATTATAACTATCTCCCTTTTTACAAGCGGCTTGAAAAAATCGAAAATGTATTGAAAACAGATGTACGTCAGAAGAAAAAGCAAATTAGTGATAAATTAGCAAAAAAATATGATGATTATTTAGATTATGCATTAGAAATTAAAAACGCTGCAAAACGAAGAGAAAAAGTCGTACAAGCAATGGATGCTAAAGAAGAACGGGTAAAAACAATTGCACTCGAGGCAAAGACAGCCGTAAAAAATTATATAAAAAAGATCCCAAGAAAGACATTATTAGACTACTATAAAGAGCTCTTTTCAAATAAAGAGAGATTCCGTAACTATACAAGTGATGTTCTCTCAGAGGAGCAAATAAATTTTTTCCTTTCCTACAATAATAAACGGCTAGAAAAAAGCCAAGTAGAAATGGAAGATTTAGCCGCATTATTTTATATGCAGGCAAAAATATTTGGCATTAAAAAGGAATTATTAGCTAAAAATGTTGTTATTGATGAAGCACAAGATTACAGTAACTTTCAATTATATGCGTTAAAGGCTGGACTTGAGACAGATTTGTTTACTATTGTCGGGGATTTAGCACAAGGTATATACGCATACCGCGGATTACGCTCCTTTGAAACATTGAAAAAGGTTTTCCCTGAAGCAAACTATGTTACTTTACAAAAAAGTTATCGGACAACGGTTGAAATAATGAATGTAGCCAATGACATTTTAAACTTGATGGGAAATCATTTACCACAAGTTGAACCCGTTGTTCGTCACGGAGAAAAACCACTCTTTCTACATTATCAGAACAAAAATGAATTTATAACAAACGTTCAATGGGCCATGAAAGAAATTGAGCAGGCAGGACTTCAATCAATCGCATTCATTGGAAAAACAGATGATGAATGTAAAAAGATAGAAAAGGTATTGAAAGGACAAGTTGAACGACCGATTCAATTATTAAAAGAAAATGAAGATATGAAACAAGATCATCTAATCATTGTCCCTTCCTATTTATCAAAAGGGCTTGAGTTTGATGTGGTGCTTCTTGCTGTGATTGATGAGACGTTTACAGTAGATGATATTGATATAAAGTTGTTATATGTTGCAATGACACGCCCAATGCATAGACTTTACTTCATTGCCAAGGATAAACAGGACCTACTTTTAAATGTTACAACCAATATTATAGAAAAATAGAATTTACAAGCCTTGCATCAATAGAAAACCATTATTTGTAAATCGTATCGTATGATCTCAGGGAAGGCATTTTTCCGCCTTCTTTTTTAGCTGATAAGAAGGCTTCGGCACCAATATCAAAGCCAAAACTCTCTTTCTCATTAAGCAACTCTAGTCTCTCATTTCGTTTGAAGGCTTGGATACCCGCCTTCTGTTTTATTCAACCCGACAAAATTATTTCTCCGGTTTTAATAATATTCACAGACATTTATCGTATATATGATACAAGTTCACTTTTTTGGAGGAATATATATGAAAAAGTCTCTTCTTTTTATCTTATTAGGAGTTTTATTCATTTTTATTTTTGTAACCGGATACAGGACGTTTGCTATCCAATCGAGGCAACCAACCCCTATGAAAACAAATGTCGTCATTGATGAGGAAAAAGCAATTACTCATTTTTCTAAGGCTCTTACTTATAAAACAATTTCCTACCGTGATCGAGAAAAATTTGATTATGATGAATTTGAAAAGTTTATCGAGTTTTTACAAAAAACATATCCGACAGTACATGAAAAATTGGAATTCGAACGAATGAATGACTATGCACTTGTCTTTAAATGGAAAGGGACAAAGGCGAACAAAAATCCAATTGGACTAACTAGCCATTATGATGTCGTACCTATTTTAGAAGGAACGGAGGATAATTGGGAACATGATCCATTTAGTGGAGATATTCATGATGGAACGATTTGGGGACGCGGAACATTGGATGATAAAATTGGCGTCATTGGCATTTTAGAGGCGGCGGAATTTTTATTAAATGAAGGATATGAACCAGAACGAGATATTTACTTTATGTTTGGTTTTGATGAAGAAATTGGTGGGGAACATGGAGCAAAAGTAATTGCTGAGACGTTGAAAGAGCGTGGCATACACTTCGCATTCGTCCTTGATGAAGGAGGCGCAATTATTGAAAATATGGTTCCTGGTGTAGACCAACCTGTTGCTGTCGTTGGAATTGCTGAAAAAGGCTCGGCAACTGCGGAGCTCTCCATTGAAGGAAGTGGTGGACACTCTTCACAACCGAAAAACCATACAAATATAGGTCGCATCTCCAAGGCAATTGCAACATTGGAGGATACACAATTCCATGAAGAATTAAGAGGACCCGTTAATGATTTATTTGAATTCGTCGCTCCTGAGATGAGTTTACCAATGCGTTATGTTTTTGCGAATAAATCAATTTTCAAACCAGTCATTGAAAATATTTTATTGAAAGAACCAACAACCGCAGCATTATTGCGGACGACAATCGCACCGACGATTTTTCAAGCTGGTGAGCAATATAACGCATTACCAGAGAAGGCATCTGCTATTATTAATTTACGACTCATGCCTGGGGATTCACTCCTAGACGTAGAAAATTTTATTAAGGAAACGATTAAAGATGACGATATAAAAGTAAAAGTAAGTGGAAATGAAGCATCGAAAGTGTCCTCTGTTGATGGGTGGCATTTTAAATCCATCCAACAAGCGACGAGAAATGTCTATGAAAATGCGATTGTCGCACCATATTTAATGTTTGCAGGCTCAGATGCAAAACATTACGATGAAATTTCCGATAACACTTATCGTTTCCTACCCGTATTAATTACATCAGACGACTTGAACAAAATGCACGGGACAAATGAACAAATAAGTATAGACAATTATATAAATGCGATTAAGTTTTATATAGAGATTATGATAGAGGCTAGTTCGTAGTGGACAAAAAAGCTTTTCAAATACGAAGAATACGGGGTATCCGAAAATGGGATATCCCAAAAAATTTGATAATCAAGTAAGTTGGTATATCAAGGCTTTGAAACATAAAAAGGGGGCATCCGGAAACTCAAAATACGACTTTCTGGACAGCCCCGCCTTCTTTGTGAAAACTTAAATTTTTATAGCACATCTTGCTACGATCCTTCAATTCTTTGACACCCATCATTTACTTACTAGCTGTTCCCCACTAACCACACATGTTGCTCCTTTATTGTCGATCGCAAGTGGGGCAACTTTTGCAGTTACACCGTATTTTTGTAAAGTAGACTCCATAAAAGTAATGAGTTGTTCACAATCACCCGTTGCAAAGGCAATGATTGTTGGACCTGCACCACTAATAACACAACCGAGTGCGCCATAATCTTGGGCATTGTTTTGTAGTTCTTCAAAACCTGGTAATAAGGACTGACGGTACGGTTGATGGATACGATCATTTAATGCAACACGCAAGGCAGATAAATTACCTGTTACAAGTGCACTAGTTAATAATGCTGAGTGACTAATCGCATGAACGACATCCTCCCTTGAATAATTCGATGGTAATACATTTCGAGCCAAGGATGTTTGTAATTCATAGTCGGGGATTGCTACAACAACTTTCAATTCTTCAGATGGTTTCAATAAATTATATGCGTATTTACCCACACTACTTTTTGCTGCAACAATCATTCCACCAAAAAGTGATGCCCCAACATTATCTGGATGCCCTTCCATTTCAGACGCAAACTGGAAAACCTCCTCCCTTGAAAAAGGTTTCCCTGCTAACTCATTTGCAGCGATAAGTCCACCAACAATTGCCGTTCCGCTAGATCCGAGGCCACGAGCTAGTGGAATTTCACTTGTTACTTCAATCTCCAGCTCTGGCGTCGGTAACCCTGCTTTCAAAAATAAATAATCAATTGTTTGATAGATTAAATTATTTTTATCTGTTGGAATACCAGCTTGATTTTCCCCAATCAAATGAAATTTCGTTTGTTTTGCGCGCTTTATTTTTATCGTTGTGTATAATTGCAGCGCCATCCCAATCGAGTCAAAGCCCGGACCAAGATTTGCCGTACTTGCAGGGACTCTTACCACCATTTCAAAATCATCCATTTTTGCACCATCTTTCTAGCTAGTTTTTTCAGTATTTATATCACTTTTCTAGCTAGGGACACTGTATCGTTAAACTACCCATGTACCTTCCCCTTGCCGAATGCGAATATTACATTCTTAACACATTTAAAACAGACTGATAATCAGCATTTACTTTTTCCATCGAGAATTCATTTTTCAATACAACATCAGGATCCTTTAACCCGTTTCCTGTTAACACACAAACGACTCGCTTTCCTTCCTCAATAAGCCCTAGCTTCCGATGTTTCACAACCCCTGCCAACGAAGCACAAGAGGCTGGTTCGGCAAAAATACCTTCTGAACTTGTTAATAATTTTTGAGCAGCTAAAATCTCTTCGTCGGTAACCGAATCAATTCGACCGTTTGATTCATCAAGGGCCCGTTTCGCTTTTTCCCAACTAGCAGGATTCCCAATTCGAATCGCTGTTGCAATTGTTTCTGGATTTGTGACCATTTCTCCTTTAACAAGTGGTGCTGACCCTTCCGCTTGGTATCCATACATTTGTGGTAGATGGACCGCTTTATCCTTCTCCACATATTCTTTAAACCCTTTCCAGTAAGCTGAAATATTCCCTGCATTCCCGACCGGAATTGCCAAAATATCTGGAGTCGTTCCAAGCTCATCGACAATTTCAAAAGCTGCAGTTTTTTGCCCTTCTAACCGATAAGGATTTACTGAGTTTACGAGTGTAATTGGTTTTTCACTAGTAATTTCTCGTACGATGGAAAGTGCAACATCAAAGTTCCCATTAATGGCAATAATTTTGGCACCATACATAATCGCTTGGGCTAGTTTTCCAAGAGCAATCTTTCCATCCGGGATGAGGACATAGCAGTTCATATTTGCTCGTGCCGCGTAGGCCGCCGCTGCTGCTGACGTATTCCCAGTTGAGGCACACATGATTGACTGACTCCCCTCCTCTACCGCTTTTGCAACAGCCATCACCATTCCGCGATCTTTAAATGAACCGGTCGGATTTAATCCCTCGTATTTAAAATAAAGATCTAAACCTAATTTTTTTGATAAATTTTCTGCTCGAATTAATGGTGTACTCCCTTCATGGAGACTTAATAACGGAGTATTTTCTGTTACTGGTAAAAATTCACGATATTTTTCTATAATCCCGACCATCTTACTCGCCGCCTTCCACTCGATAACTACTTTTTACTTTTTCAACAAAATCAACTTGCTCGAACGCATTTAGTATCGTATCTACTTGTTTTTTTGATGTTTTATGTGTCACAAGAATGAGCTCTGCCTTTTTATCTTCATTCGGATAAGGCTCTTGGAACACTTTCTCAACACTAATACCCTCTTCAGCCATTAGCTTTGCAATTTGTGCCAACACACCACTTTCATCGTTTACAATTAGTCGGATAAAATATTTTGAATAGATTTCTTTATCACTTTTCAGCTTTTTCTCATGATAAGGTGTTGCCATACTACGACCAGTAATACCAAGTTTAATGTTTTTCACTACTGTAACAAGGTCAGATAAAACGGCAGTGGCTGTCGGTAGTTCACCAGCACCAGGACCATAAAACATCGTCTCACCAACCGCTTCTCCGTAAACATACACCGCATTAAATACACCATTCACCGTTGCGAGTGGATGAGAGTTTTTAACCAATGTCGGTTCAACACTTACTTCAATAAAATCATCATCCTTTTTCGCAATGCCAATTAACTTCATCGTATAACCGAGTTGTTCCCCATATTTCATGTCTTCTAAAGTAACTTGCGAAATACCGCGAACGGATACATCATCTAAATTCATTCCAACATGGAAACCAAGTGATGCGAGGATGGCCATTTTCCGAGCTGCATCTAATCCTTCCACATCCGCTGTAGGATCCGCCTCGGCATAGCCTAACTCTTGTGCTTCCCGTAAAACATCATCAAAAGAGGCATGTTCATTACTCATTTTTGTTAAAATATAGTTCGTCGTTCCATTGACAATCCCCATAATTTGCTTAATTCGATCAGATGAGAATCCTTCAACAATCGCATTTAAAATCGGGATTCCACCGGCAACACTTGCTTCATAATAAAGATCACAGCCAAATTGTTGCGCTTTTTTCGTTAACTCCGCTCCATGAATCGCCATTAAATCTTTATTTGCCGTAACAATATGTTTTCCTTGTTCAATCGCTTCGAGTAAATACGTACGTGCTGGCTCAATCCCCCCCATTACTTCAATGACAACTTTTACATCTTCATCATAAATTAATTCATGTGGATCTGTTGTAATAATATCTGGATTTACATACACCGCCCGCTCCTTTTCGGTATCGCGGACTAAAATCCGACTAACCTCAATTTCCGCACCCGTTTGCTTATATAAATCCTCTTTATTCGAATCAACAATTCGGACGACACCCGTACCCACCGTTCCGAATCCCATTAAACCAACTTTAATTTTATCTCTCATCTTTGTTTCCTCCCCCACTTTTCGTTTGTATCTATATTCTTCATCCAAAATAGTTATTGCTTTTGAAGCTATTCATCTTTTAACTTTCCCCAACAATGACTGCTCGCCGTACACCATCAACATTTATTAACTCTTCTAGAAAATATGTCGTGGATTGTTGAAGTTGGGCTAAATCAATCGATAATACAACATTTGCAATCCCTTGTAGCGGAATACTTTGGTTAATCGTAATGACATTTCCCCCTTTATCGGCTACAAATTGCAATACTCGTGATAATATACCAGGTCGATGTTCCAATAATAGTGACACTGTAATGACCTTTTGATATGTGGCAGTATTAAACGGAAAAATTTTATCTTTATATTTGTAATAAACACTACGACTAATTCCAACTTGATTGACTGCCTCTTGTATCGTTTTAAATTGTCCAGAATTCAGTAGTTTTTTCACTTCCATCGTTTTTCGGATTGAAATTGGTAAAACATCGTCTTGAATTAAATAAAATTTTTCACTCCCATGCAACTATAGTCCTCCTGTAAAATACATTTGTTTATATATAATGAACATTTTAAAATATTATTCTAAAAATTACAATGGTTTTTATTACTTTTTTTATTAATCATTTGAAGATTCCTTAAATCAGTTGGATATAGGTAATCATTTTAGAGATATTTTCTTATGGAAAATGTTGGGTTTTTTAATCAAACGACGATTTGATAAGCTGTGACTACAGTTATTAACAACAAAAGCTTGACTATAATTCGTAATTTTTCATGAATATTTCCCTTTTCAATTTACTTTCTTCAAGCCGGTGTTTAAGATTAAGATAAGAACAAATATTAACTGTATAGGAGGTTTTACTAATGAAAGATTTAGTTGATCGTCTTTTCACATTGGGACTCGGGGTTGCGGCTGTAAGTAAGGAACAAGCAGAAAAATTAGTAGATGAACTTGTTGAAAAAGGGAACATGGCTAAAACCGAAGCTTCAGACACAATCGATGAATTATTAAAAAAGGGAAAAGAGGCCCAACAAAAATGGGAATCTACGATGGATGAGAAACTCAATCGCATCATCCGTGAAGCAAATCTCGTTAGTCGAAAAGAATTTGAAGAACTCCAAAAACGGGTTCAAGAACTAGAGGAAAAGCTTGCAGATGATAATAATAAAGAGTAATAATAAAGGCTACACGCTACCAGTAAATTTTTGTTAGTCTCTTTACGGAAAATGAATGAGGTGGAATGAATGATTGGAAAACGCTTGAAATACGCCCAACGCTATCAAGAAATCCTCTCTGCTCTTTTAAAAAATGGGTTCGGATTTGTCATAAAGGATCTAGGATTACTTGATTTTAAAAGGAAAGTAGAAGCGGATTCCACGATGCATTCCAAAAGTATTGCCGAACGGATCCGATTCGTACTCGAAGAACTGGGTCCTTCTTTTGTTAAATTAGGACAGCTTGCAAGTACCCGGGTCGACTTAATTCCAGAACCTATTATTAAAGAATTAGAAAAATTGCAAGATCAAGTTGCACCAATTCCATTTATAGAAATCACCCATGTAATCGAGAAAGAACTCGGACACTCAATCAATGAACTGTTTCTCGAGCTTAGTAAGGAACCCATTGCTTCAGCATCTATTGGACAAGTACATATTGGCCAATTACCTACTGGTGAGAAAGTCGCAGTCAAAGTACAGCGCCCAGCCATTGAAGGGAAGATAGAAATTGACCTTCAAATTTTAGCTGACTTAACGAATTTAATGGAGGAAAAATTTGATTGGGCAAGGGTTTACCGTTTAACAGAAATTGTTGATGCGGTCGGGCGGAGTTTACGACTCGAACTAGATTATACAACAGAAGCATGGAATGGTGAAAAAATAGCCCGGCAACTAAAGGCCGATCAAAGGTACGTCATCCCACATATTTACTGGGAGTATACGACGAAACGAATATTAACAATGGACTATATTGAAGGAACGAGTTTAAAAGAGTTTACCCAAGTTGGAACTGTTGCAGAAAAAAAAGAAGTGGCTAAACAAATTGTTGATTGTATGTTTCAACAAATTTTCCTTGATGGTTTCTTCCACGGAGATCCACATCCTGGCAATCTATTTGTTCTACCAAATAATCGTCTCGCCCTCATTGACTTTGGAATGGTCGGTCGGTTATCACCCACATTAAAAAACGACCTTGCTTCAATTGTTATCGCACTAAAAAGGCGGGAAATTCATGAAGTCATTTATATACTTCAAAAGCTCGGGCAAGGAGAAGAACCAATTGACAGTGAACAATTATATGCGGAAGTAGAAGATATCGTCGAGATGAATATGGACATTCCATTAAACCAAATTAGTCTTGCAAATTTAATGAATAAACTGATGCAAGTCTCGCTAAAACATCATCTACATATGCCTGCAGATTTAACTATTCTCGCAAAAACATTATTAACGATGGAAGGTATTCTATCCAAGCTTGACAATACTCTTTCCATTATTGATATGGCTCAACCTTTTGGTGAAAAGCTCATTCACAATCGCTTAAAGCCCGTATCGATTCTTCGAGAGTTCCGTCGAAAAGTACGTGATGTAAAAATTTTTATTAACCAATTATTAGAGACAGGAAATTTGTTAACAAAGAGTGGAAAAATTCATGTAGAAATCTCTTTACCGGAAGTTAAACAGTTATCACGTAAATTGGATCGAATTACGAATCAAATTTCATTTAGTATTATTTTGCTTGCATTCAGTATTTTAATGGTCGGTCTTATTATTAGTGCATCTATTTCTGAAGTAAGCACTATTTTATGGGATTTTCCAGTTGTGGAAGTCGGTGGTGTGGTGGCAACATTAATGTTCTTATGGTTATTATTCTCTATCATACGGCATGGAAAGTTTTAAATGGCCAACACGATGTTAATTACCCAGACGTTGCCACAACCTATGGTGGCTAGCCCCTTGTTCCCCTATTCATCACCAACTGAATTGTTTAATCATTTTTTATTCATGGGGCTGTCCGAACATGGGATATCCCCAAAATGTGATAATCAAGAAAGTTGGGATATCAAGGTTTTGACACATGAAAAGGGGCATCCAGAAAGGAAAAAGACGACTTTCTGGATGCCCCTACTTCTGCTATATAAGTTTCATTCCACTTACCTTTTCTATGAATTGACCTTAAATTAATCTTTAATAGTGGCTTTTGGGAGAAATTTATTTCACTTTATAGCTTTTAAGTATGTTTTGTCCTGCTTCATTTTCGTAATATTCAATTGTCATCTTTGTATTTTCTTTTATTTTTCCCCATTCATTCATTGTATCTGGATCAATTTGTAACGATAGGTAATCCTTACCATCTTGTACTTCAATTGTATGTGGATCGGCTAGTCCAACATAGGTAACTTCTTTTTTAATTACTTTTTCACTTTCATCATTTTTGATTCCATCTTGACTCACTTCATCACCAGTATCACTTTCTCCATCTTTGACACTTTCATTGTTTTCCTCGTTATTATCGTCATTCGTCACCTGTTCATTTTCTGTCGTATCTGTTACCTTCTTCTTTGTGTCGTTATTCGTTGTCTCATCCTTCGTACTGTTCGTTCCGCATGCACTTACCAACATAATCAATAGAATTCCAATTACAATTTTAATGAACTTTTTATTCATCTGGCTCACCCTCGCTTTTCGTTAATTAATTACAATTAAAAAGGAAATAGACGATAAAAACAAGTTGCCTCTAAAAATATATTTTGTGAATGATTTAGAACTTTATACAACCTGTAGATATGTAGAAATAGAAACAGGAACTGGCTATCATGACTAGATCCTTTAAAATAGACCTCATCCGTTATTTTTAACAAAGAATTACTATTATTTATTATTCTGAAAGTGGAAGAGAAACAGCTATTATACATTTTTTTAAGTGATTTCGAAAAGTATTCCTTACACGTGAGCCTTTGAAGTAAATAAAGTTGTGTCTCGTCAGCTACATAGTTTGCTTTACTTTCAAAATACAAAAACATTTTATATGATAGAGATAATATAGGAAAATGGAGGGGTTTTCATGGAATTGGTTGTTTATTTAGCTGGGCAAATTCATGATAATTGGCGAGAAGTAATAAAGAAAAAAGCAGAGGAGAAAAACTTACCTTTAAAATTTGTCGGACCGCAAACGAATCACGATCGTTCTGATGCAATTGGAGAAGAAATCCTTGGTAAACAGCCAGGAAAATTGTACCGAGATGATGCCGCATCAGACATTAATAATTTCCGAACACAAGTCCTCATGCAAAAAGCTGATATTGTCATTGCGTTATTCGGTGAACAGTACAGACAATGGAATACCGCAATGGATGCTAGTACAGCCATTGCTTTAAATAAGCCAACGATTATTATCCGTCCTAAGTCTCTGATTCATCCGTTAAAAGAATTATCAAACAGAGCGAACGTCACAGTTGAAACCGTTGAACAGGCATTAGACATCATTCGTTATATATATGAATAACCTACTAAAGACAAAGGCTTAGTCAAATTCATGTACTAAGCCTTTGTCCTTTATCTATTTATAAACCATGTCGTTCTTCAATCTTGTCTGTCTTTCTCTTCAAAGTTTCAACTTCTCGAAAAAGTAGATTGACATCTGACTTTGTTTCTTGTGCTTGAACCCGCATTTCTTGCCGATGGTAAGTTTTCTGTTAACAAAGTAGTATGGTGGCGTAACATATCTTTTAGTTCCTCTTGTCCATCTTCAAGTTTTGTTAAATGCCAATCTATACCATCGAATCTCTCGTTCACTTTAATAAATTGATGATCTACAGATTCAAAACGGTGATCTACCTTCTCAAATTGTTCATCCACTTTTTCAAAACGAGCTTTGACTTTCTCAAATTGCTCGTCCATTGACTCAAAACGGTGATCTACCTTTGGTCAACCGACTCAAATCGGTCATTCATGTTCTTCCTGAGAGCTTGAATTTCAGACAGCATCTGCTTTATCAATTCTTCCATATGAATACACCTCTATTAAAAATATTTTACCACAGCCCACCTCATTAAAATGATTTTGTTTAGATGGTATATTCTGTAAGTTGTCCATATTGAAATAAGACAGGAATTTAAGCAAACATTGCGAACTAATGTTCGATTTATATAAAATAATATATTTTCATTCAATTGTCAATAATCTTTTTACTTTTCGCAATAAATAAAATACCTCCATTTATCCTTGCCATTATTCTCCCCATCTTTTCGGGCTCCATATCGTTCCTTCTAATTCTCCTTCCATTTGCTCAATTCGCTTTACTTGTTCGTTAATGATATCTTTTGTTGCTTTTACTAAAGTTATTTGATTATAATCCGTGCTTTTTTGTTGTATTTTATCTAATTGTTCGAGAAGCCATTGCTGCTTTTCCATTAACTTCACCTTCCTATATTATTCATACATATCCTCAAAGACGATTTGCAGCCCATTGATTGTCATTCGATTTTCTTGAATATGCTCAATTGCATATGTAACGACATCTGAATCCTGTGAATCCACTTGTTCTATCGACTTTTCCAGTTGAGAGATGAGCCACTGTTCTCTTGTTGCAAGACTTAAATTGTTTTCCATCGTTAACATTTGCCAATATTTTATTAACATATCCATTTTTTCATCCTCTTCCATATATCCGAATTGGAAGATAGGGAGTGCCTTCAAATATATCATTCCTACTTTATTCGCCATTGCTTGGAATGGTTTTGTTAACTCATTGATACTAAATGTTTCTGTTCCGCCTGCTTGATATTCTCGTTCATGTACACCAATCATTAACACGAGCCCGAATTCCTTTCCATGAAGTGCAGTACCACTTTTTCCATAGGCGAAACCAGGCTCTAACACAACATCTTGCCAATGTTTCAATATAGCTGGGGAGCTGTACCAGTAAAATGGAAATTGGAAAATAATTCGATCATGGAGTCTTAATAATTGCTGTTCTGCTTTAACATCAATGTTCCCGTCTGGATATTCCGCTTCCAAATGATGGATGGTCACGTCATTAAAGCCTTTTAAAGATCTAAGAAAATACTGTTGACTTGCTGAATTTATAAGATCAGGGTGAGATATAATTACTAATGTCTTCATATAGATCCTTCCCTTACATTTAGGATTTTGTTAATCATTGTACCATAGTCCTCTTCGTAAATACGAAATGAATGGTATATAATGATATATTAAATATATTCATATACTAATCATAAATACAAATGATATAGAAAGACTCGTTCTTTTTATACTTAAGGAGTTGTTTTCATGAGGAAAAAAATAGCAATTATTTTATGTGCAATCTATGTTGTATTCATGGCGATTACCGCGGTACTATTATTTTCGAAGGGAAATCAATCAGATGCACTTATTGCATTGGCCGGGGTAGTATGTGGCCTAGTTCCAATCGCGATTATTTTATTTACAAAGTTTGAACTTAGCTTACCAATCATTATTTTCTATCTTATCTTTCTGTTTGGTTCGCAATATTTAGGCTCTCTGCAAGGCTTCTATCGCAATGGTTGGTGGGATAGCTTCATGCATTTTATTAGCGGCATGCTAATCGCCTATTTTGGTTATGATTTATATAAACGCCTCCTTAGAAAAGATAGCATCACAAAGTTATCTCCTTGGTTTGTATTTCTATTCGTACTTTCCTTTTCTGTTTTTGGCGGTGTTTTGTGGGAAGTTTACGAGTTTTCAATGGATCAACTTTTTGACATGGGACTCCAAGGTGGTGGGAATACCGATACGATGACCGATTTAATTGCCGATACGATTGGTGGATTTGTCATTTCAATTTGGACGTATGTTAAAGTTAAGACATCATAAACTTCATCTTACGAAAAGGACCTTTGCTTCATTGAAGGTCCTTATTCATGGTATCAATTATTAAGGTTTTTATCTGCTTATTAAAGACGACTCCTGATAAACTCCTTACTTATCCTACATTTTACCTAGCTAACTTAGGATTAAATATGATCATATACCTATTTTTCCTACAAAATACTACAATTCATAAAAAATATCCACAAAAAAAGAGGAAATTCGACCTATTTATCGAATTACATTATTTGACTGAATTTTTTTAATATTATATTCACTTTTTGGATGAATTGATATTAAAATTTCAGTTTATGCATATGGACGGTAACTCATTGTACCATAATCCTATTCCTTACTTGAGAAGGAGGAAAAATAATCGTTCTTTTAAACTTTCTTCAGGCTACAATTACGAAAAGGAGGAATAAAAGAAATGTTTAAAGAGGATTATTTTATTAATGGGGATACATGTGCTATCGTATCAGACTTTGATCATTACGGAAAAGAGTATTCAATTGTTTTTGAAAGAGGAAGGAGAATCATTGTTTTAAAGCCTCCAAATAAAATCGTTAAAGACTCATACATATTTAGAGGTTTTCCAATGGAAGGAGCACAAATCGGCGCACGTTTTCTATTAAAAAGAAGGAAAGATGTCCCAATTGTTTATTCAATCAATCCGGGTATTATTCTTATCCGTTGTATGACTGCAGATAGACGTGGAACTGTCTGGTTAGTAAATTCACAAATTCTTGATTTCGAACCATATCATAAAGCTAGAACAACAAAAATACAATTTCATGGTGGGCATAATCTCATCGTTGGGATAACGAGTGGAAGGCTGCAAAAAAGAAGACAAGAAGGTTCATTTTTACAACTGTTAGTAAGTGATCGGTTAGATATAAAGAAAACACAAAAAATATTTTACGAGGAATCAAATAATTCAAGCTTAGTTAGTGAAAAGAGAACCGAATATTTCATTAAGGAGGAGATTTTGAATGAAAAACAGCTAGATTATGAAGTTACTTAAAATGGAAAAAAACGGCAATAAAATGAACACTCGAAATAGACATGTAGTCTCGATAGTGATTCATGGTCCATAGTGTATCCGGCCAAATAAAGATAGGGTTGGCTGAAAAGTATACTTTTCTCTAAAAAACATAAGAATTTCATCCGATGTTATCTACTACTATGTTATTCCTACATTTTAGAAATATGTCGAGAACCCTCGTGACTCCTAGTCATGAGTTGTTGACATTAATAAAAATGTAACTTTTTAGCACCCTATCAATTAAATCATTTACTTTTTAGCTAGACGATAGAACGTCGCTGATGTTTTGCAAAGTAATTCCCCTACTTCATTTTTCACTTCACATTCCATATAACAGACTTTGTACCCTTCTTTTATATAACGGGCAGTCGCAACAATTGATCCTGTAGAAGTTGCCTTGAAAAAGGATGTTTTAAATTCAAGGGTAACGTATGTTGCATCCTGAAAATGAAAATTTAAATGCCCCATTGCCGTATCGGCTATAAACGTATAAACCCCTCCGTGAACAATTCCACCTGGATTTAACATTAAATCAGTAATCGGACAAGTAATTGTACATGTCCTTTCCACGTCATCATAGTCAAATTGAAATTGAAACAGTTTAAAAAGAAAAATACTTTCTTGATTAATTTCATACGTATCGTAAGCCTTTTCAACTAACTCCATAAACTGTTTTTTCTCCGGTTTTCCCATGACCATCCCCTCCAAAAATAAAATATATATAATCGTATCATAATCGTAGGTATCTTTTGCAATTTATAGTTCCTAAACTTTGCGATTTTAAAAATTGCCTGACTTGATTTAATGGCAAAATTCGAATATCCATTCGTACTTATTGACAATTTTTTCATGTGATATATGAAAAAGCTAGGGAAACTTCTGAATGAGTCCCTAGCTTTTTTCTTTTTTTTTATTGTGCTTTTTTATATTGAAGTTCCTTTGGTTGTGCTTGAAACTTTGGATAACGAATCAAAATAGCAACAATTCCACAAACTCCAAGCAGCACTGGATAAAAAGAGTATGGCATTAAACTTACTGGCGATATACCTGCAATTCCTGCAGCTGCGAGCATTTGCCCACCATATGGAAGAAAACCTTGCCACGCACTTGAAAAAATATCTAAAATACTTGCCGATTTTCTCGGATCTATTTCGTATTCATCAGCGATATTTTTCGCAAGTGGACCAGTCATAATAATCGATATTGTATTGTTAACCGTTGCTATATCAACCGCACTCACTAAAGCAGCAATGCCGAATTCCGCTCCACGTTTTGTTTTAATTTTACTCATAACTGAATGTAAAATGTAGTCAATCCCACCATAATGTTGAATTAAGCCAATTAACCCTCCGATTAATATAGCAATCATTGCGATATCTTCCATTCTAATAATACCTTTTGCAGCTGTTTGAATAAAACTTGTAAATGTATAAGATCCATTAATGAGGCCAATTACTCCAGCGAAGACAGTTCCACCAAGGAGAACGATTAATACGTCAACCCCTACTAAAGCTGCAATTAACACAACCAAATACGGTAATACTTTAACAACGTCGTACGGATGGTCACCAGTTAAGGATAGCTCGTAACCAGATGTAATCACTCCAAGAATAATGGCTGTTAAGATGGCTCCTGGTAAGACGATAAAAAAGTTTACTTTGAATTTATCTTTCATTTTTGTATTTTGTGTCCGAACTGCAGCAATCGTTGTATCTGAAATCATTGATAAGTTATCACCGAACATCGCACCACCAACAACAGTTGCAAGTGCAAGTGCAACCGGAATTCCTGTTTCATCTGCAATACCTAGTCCAATTGGTGCAAGTGCTACGACCGTTCCCATGGAAGTCCCCATCGCAACAGAGATAAAGCAACCGACAAGAAACAGGCCGACCATTAACAAATTCCCAGGAACAAGTGATAAGCCAAGATTAACCGTTGATTCTACCGCACCCATTCCTTTTGCTACCCCTGCAAATGCACCGGCAAGAACAAAGATAACAACCATAAGTATAATATTTGAATGTCCTGCACTTTTCGTAAATACTTCTACCTTCTTTGCGAGTGATTCTTTTCTATTTAAAAACATTGCATACGTGGCAGAAATAATGACCGCAACCGTTAAAGGCATATTTGAAAAATCCCCAGTAAAGATGCCTGTTCCGATAAAAAGGAAAATAAAGACGAATAACGGTGACAATGCAACGATGCTTCCTTGTTTTTCACTTTTACTCATGTCAAACCCCTCCATACTTTTCTGACAAAGCTGATAAAACTACTTGGTTTAATCTGTTCGTTTTTTAACCCTATGCATCTCTTGAAAAAGAAAAAAATCCCAAATCATAAGAAGAGGGATGTTTGACACGACACGACTCTTCTTATCTTCAAGCAAATGCTACTGGAATTGGCACAATGCTATAAAGCTGTTGCCGAGGCTTCAAAGGGCCAGTCCCTCCACCTCTCTGGATAAGAAAAACTATTAAATTGATGTTACTTACCTTACTACAAAATTATGAAATTGTCAATATGTTCATGAGTTCTTTACTAAAAATCGTCCCCTCTCTTCGCTCACAAAACGTTTGTATAATTAGGAAACAATTTCCTTCATATCGGTTAAAATAAGAGTATACATAAAACAAACAAGAATTGAGGAATCCCGATGAAAATTGAAGTAATTACGACAAGCGTAACTGATACGATACAGGCGGAAAAGCTTGGAATCGACCGAGTTGAGTTAGTTAGTGCAATGAAGGAAGGAGGTCTAACGCCTAGTTACGGAACGATAAAAACTATCCTTGAGTGTGTAACAATTCCTGTTCAGATTATGGTACGACCACATAGTTTCAGTTTTGTCTATAATGAAACCGATTGGCAGACAATAAAAGAAGATATTTCCATAATTAAACAATTAGGCGGAAATCGGATTGTTTTTGGCTGCATTACTAAAGATGGAGAAATAGATGAAGAACTATTAACGAAAGTGATTAATCATGTACCCGGTTTGGATATTACATTCCACCGTGCGTTTGATTCCGCCCACTCGCAAATCGATGCATATAAAACACTCGTCAAATATAAAAAGAATGTTAAACGGATTTTAACTTCTGGTGGAAAGCCAACAGCGAGCGAAGGAGCTACTACTCTGAAAGAACTTGTCGCTCTATCTAAGGAAATAGATGGCCCATCAATATTAGTCGGTTCAGGGGTGACACCTGATAATATCGGTGAATTAGTCAATCAGATTCAAGCCAATGAATACCATATTGGTTCAGGGGCTAGAATTAATGGTGATTTCAGCCAACCGCTCGATCAGCATAAAGTGGCTATTTTAAGGAATATCGCTTCAAAGTAGTTTTGATACTTGATACAGAAAATAACCTCTTAAGATAATCTTAAGAGGTTGCTTCTACTGTTTTCGCTTTTTTACGCAACATATGAAGAAATTGAATAAATCCGACTGTCAATAATATATGTCCAATTCCAGAAATGCCAGCAAGCATATTATCCAAACCTTTAGACATTGTAAAATCAATAACTTGTAGCGTACCTCTTGTAATCATCATACTTGTTGAGACAATGACCCCCGCATTATATGTTAATAGAAAGCTATTAAATAGACTATCTTTATGCAATTGTAAATGATAAGCAAATAAATAGACAAAGAGCATCATAAACATGCCGAGAACAAATAAATGTGTGTGTGCGACTCCTAACTGTGTCTTCCCAACAAACTCATAAGACCTCGTCAATTCACGGTAAAATAGCCCACTAATTAAAGCCATGATTGCGTAAAAGTATGCTAGATTAATAATTTTTTTCACTTTAAATCATCTCCTCTTTTAAAATGAGCCGACCATTGTCCATCATGTAAATTCTATCACAAAATGGTAAAACAGCCTCATCGTGCGTGACAATAATAGCCGCTTTATTTTTATCTTTCGCTTCGTTTGCTAGTAGTTCGACAATTTCTTTGCTACGTTTTCCATCAAGACTTGCGGTAGGTTCATCTGCTAATATGATATCTGGGTCATTCATAAACGCTCGGGCGATGGCTACTCTTTGTCTTTCTCCTCCTGAAAGTTGATGAGGATAGTGGTTCATCCGATGTTCTAACCCAACGGATTGTAGAAGTTGCTGAGCCTCCTCTTTCGCTTCTCTTCCCCATTTAGTCGCTAATTCTTTCGCCATTTTTAGTTGATCTTTTACTTTTAAAAAAGGAACTAAATTTGCTGATTGGAAGATAAACCCGATGTCTCGCAAACGCACATCCGCTCGTTCCTTTTCACTAAACTGAGCAATATCCGCTCCATTGACAATGACGCGTCCCCCATCTGGGCTAAGCAATGCCCCAGCAATGGATAAAAATGTACTTTTCCCTGAACCAGAAGGACCGACAACAGCAACAAGTTCACCCTTTTTCGCTTCGAAAGATAACGACTTTATAATATCTACTTCTTTATCTCCATCTTGGAATGTTTTACGAATATTTTCTAACTGTAAAGGAATTTGACTCATCTATTCCACCCTCCCAATCGCTTGTAACGGATCAACTTTTACAATATTAACTGTAGATAGTAACGCACCTAGCATCGATACACCCATTAAAATCCCTGCATACGTGAGTATTAATACTCCGTTAAAAATAAACGGCATACTGCTTGGTAGTAACATCTGCATTAATTTCGTAAAACCGACAGCTACACTAATACTGACAACGGATATGAAAAATACTTGCAACATCGTCGTTCCGATTAAATAACCATTTTTAGCCCCAATCGCCTTTAATACACCAAACTGATTCATTTTTTGAATGGTCATAATGTAGAAAAATGCCCCTAGGACAAAAACTGCAATAATAATTAAAAAGATTAGCATCATATTTAGTGAAGTTTGTTCAGCTTGATGACTCGGCATACCTTTAATGACATCGTCTGTCGATACCCAAACACCACTTCCTAATGAACCTTTAACATCTGATTTCACTACTTGATTATCATTTTTTAATACAAGTGCATTGTAATACGGTTTAACCTGACTACCTAGCATATCCTCCCAGCTCTTTAAACTAATAAAAGCGACAGGAGTATGGCTATATGTCTCTTTTTCAGTGAATCCAACAACTGTAAAGGTAGTCTCAGAGTTTTCTTCATATAATTCGTCACCTATTTTAACACCATCATCTTTTATTGAGTTATTGACAACGAGTTGGGGCTCTTTTGACGTTGCAATTGATTTTCCTTCAGTGACTTCTGGCATGAGAAAACCTTTTGGATGAACAGCCATTATTGTGACATCAACTTTTTGATTACTTCCTGACTTTTTAAGTGAAAGCATTTGTAAACCGAGTGGTTCAACACGGTCATCCTTTGAAATTTTCTCGACATCTGAAATGGAGAAACGAGACTGTTCTATGCGGTTATTTGCATCTTTGGCTATATAGAAAGCTTCGGCATTCATATTTTTTAATGAAGAAATATTTTCTGCGGCGAGCCCATTTGCAAGTCCATTAATGATGAATACAAGTGCCGCAACAAAAAATAAGATAAACCCGATTAAAATGTATCTAAGTTTAAAAAAACATATTTCTTTTATTGAGTGTGTAAGCATTGTTCTACCTCCTCTTTCGTTCTACATTTACTATACGGAGGCAATATGAACGGAATATGAACAACTGTTTACAAAACAAACTTTGGTGCCGGACTTATAATAGATACATGCGTGATTTACAGAAATTGACTCCTGTTTCGACAGTGACTTACTGAAAAAGATACCAAATCGTACCGGTATCTCACTTGTAAATATTTATTAACTTATTGGGAGGTCGATAGTAAATGTTGTCCCTTCTCCTTCCTCACTTTCAACTTTTATGTCACCACCATGCATTGTCACAATTGAAAAAACGATAGAAAGCCCGAGACCTGTTCCTTCCACCGCTCGTGTCCTTGATGTATCGGCCCGGTAAAAACGATCAAAAATATGTTCCTTTTCCTGCTCTGTTAAGCCAATCCCAGAATCTTGAAAAACAACCTGTATATTCGACTCAACCCTTTCCAGCTTGATGTCAATCGTTCCAGCGGTTTTATTGTATTTAATCGCATTCGAAAGTAAATTGTCCCAAACGGTTACTAAAAGAACCGGGTCACCGAATAGATCTGTCTTTGGCAGTGAATAGCTGAGCATAATATCTTTTTCACCTAATTGCCATTGATATTGTCTTATTAATTCCTTGATTTGTTCGGAAACATCGAACCATTTTTTATTCATCATATCGTCACGCTGATCTAATGAAGCAAGAAGGAGCAATTGTTTCGTTAAGTTTGATAATCTTTTTGTCTCCCCTTTAATTATTTGTATGCATTCATCCTTTTGCGCAGTGGTAAGCGTTTCTTTCTCTAAAAGACTCGTATATCCTTCAATATTCGATAACGGTGACTGAATATCATGGGAAATATTCGAGATAAATTCCTTCCGCATCTGATCTAATTGCCCAAGTTTATGTGCCATTTGTGTAAAGTTTCGCGATAAGTTCCCTAGTTCATCGTTTCGAGAGAGGCCAATCTGAACATCATAATTCCCTTTTGAAAGTAATTTCGTTGCACCAGTTAGTTTTGTAATTGGTGTGACTAAAAATTTTGTACTAATAATAACCATAACAACACTTAATATAATCATTAAGAGAAGGAGCCAACTTAAGAAAATCCGAAATTCATTAAATAAAAATTTAATATTTGGTCGTAAAAATAACGCATAGCGCTCCCCATTCATTTCGATTGGAACTCCAATTGAGTTTTTTAATTCATTTGCGAAAAAACCAACGATAAATACACTATGAGGAAATTGCTCAATTCCGTGATAAATGTCGCCTGCTAATACTTGTTTTTTTGTAGCGGACGGGAGATCTTGATTACGGAACGGTGGGCCAAATGTCTGCACTCGGTTTTTCTCGTCGATTATATATAGTTGATAGCCTATATCTGCAATATTTTTGAAGTATGCAGAAAAATCAGTCTCAGGATGCTTTTTGACAAAAGTCGCTATATCGAGTGCAACTTCGGTATTTTTTTCATCATTATATGGTTTCAAGATGGCTTGGTAATGGATATTTGCAATAATAAAAGCTAACAGACTGCTGAGAAACATCGTGCCAAGCGTAATCACAACAAATTTCGAATAGAGTGATTTCATCCCTTTTTGACCTCCAGTGAATAACCGATTCCTCGAACTGTCCGTATTTGAAAGTCATCCGTTAGTTTTGAAAATCGTTCCCGTAACCGTTTCACATGGACATCTACTGTACGTTCGTCACCATCATAATCAATACCCCACACCGCTTCAATTAATTGCTCGCGGGATAATACTTGACGGGGGTGAGACATTAAATAATGAAGGAGCTCAAATTCTTTTAATGGAAGTAGGAATGTTCGGTCTCCTACTTGAACCTCATAGCTCCGTTTATCAATTTTCGTTCGACCAATTCCGATGATAGTGTCATCATCGAACTTGTCGTAACGCCTAAGTAATGCGTTAATTCGAAAAATCAATTCCTTTGGTTCAAACGGTTTCACTAAATAATCATCGGTCCCTGAAGCAAAACCTTCTTCTTTATCTTCTATTTGATCTTTTGCCGTTAGTAAAATCACCGGAATGTCGTACATTTTCCTAATTTCTTTTGTCAGCTCAAATCCGTCCATAAACGGCATCATCACATCAACGACCGCCAAATCAAAGGAATGATCTTTCATTAGATTGAGCGCCTGCATCCCATCTGTAGCTTTATACACTCGGTATCCTTCTTCAACTAAATGAACTTCCACTAAATTTAAAATATATTTGTCATCGTCAACTAGTAAAATTGTTACCATCCGCCTCACTCCTTTCCAAAATGCAACAAAGTTCGTCCTCAACCGGTTAATAGGCTTAAACAACGGTATTTATTCTATCCTAGTCAAACGTGATTTGCGATAGATAATCCTTTATTATTATAACTGATATAGGAAAGGGTTGCAGGAAGTAGGAAGAAGAAAGTGATTTAGTTAGAAATTATTAAGCATACATGTTGTAAAATTAAATCGCGGAATTTGATTGAATATTTTCAGGTTAGGGGGTCGACAGTATCACGGAGGAGTTGGGTTTTTAGATACAAACTTTGAACAATCATTTGACACCTTACATGTGCTAATGTCTCATGTTGTTTTTTAAACTTGGACATTTTGAAAGAAATAACCCCATCAGATGACTATAAGGTATCAAAATCAACAGGCTCTATTCAAAGGAGACGATTAAAATGATAGATGAATTCTATTTAAGGTTTAGAGAATTTTTTATTAAGCTTACTTTGTAATTACCACACTATTTTTATATTTACTAAAAATGTCCACTAGCCGATATCATACTCCTTCACCTTCGAAACAAATAGCACATATTCCGAACCTTGTACATATACTGTAATAAGCCATTTGAGGGGAGGAAATAAATTGGATCGACACGTTCTTTTGTTTCTAGCTGCTGTGCTTTCTGGTTTTGCCTTAGTTAAAGTCCCTTTATCAGGAACAGTATTCGCAGCATTTACCCCATTCACATCTTTAATTGGTGTTTTAGCAATCATTGTCTTCTCACTCGTACTCATTATCAAAGGCATTTTAGCCTTGATAAGGAAATGAGATAATTAAATAAAAAACTTATCTGTTAGGAAAGCATGATTTTCTACATTACACCGAAAACTTTAGATAGCATTTTCCTGACAGCTATTCAACACCCCCCTTTTCGTTCCAATGGGGGGGTTTATGTTAGCATCCTTCCTTGATACCATGATTCATTTTTATCTTTGAAATATACCTACATACTAATCAACCCACTCTGTCCTTAACAATGAAAAAACAAATGCGTCATGGGATTGACGATTTTGGTAAAGATACCCTCTTAAAACACCTTCCCGTTGAAATCCTATTCGTTTAAGAAGTTTGATGGATGTTTCATTTTGTGGATAGGTTATTGCACCGATGCGGTCTAGTTTCAATTCATTGAACGCATAGCGTAACACTTCTTTTACCGCTTCCGTTGTCATTCCTTTATTCCAATAGTGTGGATGTAAATCACAACCAATTTCCGCTCGCTTATTCCATACACTTAAACTATTTAATCCTAATGTTCCAACTAGTTCACCTGTCTCTTTTAACACGATGCCCCATCGAATGGCCCGATTGTTTTTGTACCCTTGCAAAAAAGATTCAATTAATTCTTTACCCTCCTCTATCCCTTCCATCCGGTCCATTCCATAGTATTGAATGACCCCCTCCTTTGAAAAAGACTTCATATATATTTTTTGCGTGAACTTCTGTGATTTCGATTAACTGTAGTCTTTCTGTCTCTAATGTTGGAAATATCATGATTGTAATCCCCTTCTTATTTTCCAAAGATTATAAAATTTAAATACCAAGTAGTCAATAACTTGTTGTATTGTGGTTTTACACATAACTAATCCAGTTGACGTATAGTATTATTGTAAACGGTTACAAAATAAAGGGGTTGACGTTATGACAAATGAAAATCGAATAGAGACAACGTTAATTCACGAGGGTTACTCTTCTAAAGAGTTCTCCGACAGCTTGTCCCCTCCTATTTTTCAAAGCTCGACATACGTGTTCGATACAGCTGAACAAGGTGAAATGCGATTTCGCGGTGAGGAAAAGGGTTTTATTTATTCTCGACTAGGAAACCCAACCGTACGTATACTTGAGGAACGTATGGCTGTTTTAGAAAAGGGGGAAGCTGCTCTTGCATTCGGCTCGGGAATGGCTGCAGTTTCGGCGGTCTTATTTCATTTGATAAAATCTGAAAGCCATATCCTTTGTTCACGCGGTGTATATGGTTGCACATTCGGACTTCTTGAAATGCTGGAGGACAAATTTAGTGTGACACACACATTTAGTTCGATGCAAACAGCTGATGACATCGAAGCAGCAATTACAGATATGACTACTTGCATTTATATTGAAACCCCCATTAACCCGACGATGGAGTTAATTGATATTGAACTTGTCTCTCGTGTAGCAAAGAAAGTTGGAATTCCTGTTGTTGTGGATAATACATTTTGTTCCCCATTTTTACAAAATCCACTTGATCTTGGTGCCGACTACGTAATCCATAGTGCTACAAAATATATAAGTGGTCATGGGGATGTGATTGCAGGAATTGTTGTAGGGAAAAATAAGGAAGAAATACAAAAAATGCGAATGACTGTACAAAAAGACATTGGTGGCATCATCTCACCTTTTGATGCATGGCTCCTGTTACGTGGTTTAAAGACTTTACACGTTCGCATGGATCGTCATGTAGAAAATACGAGAAAACTAGCAAACTATTTAAAAGGGCACCCGCTTATCGAGGATGTTATTTATCCAGGAGACCCTGATTCACCCCATTATTCCATTATGAAAAAACAAATGAGAACAGCTGGTGGAATGATTTCCTTCCTAGTTAAAGGTGGAAAAAAAGAAGCACAGGCCTTTATGAATCGATTAAAGCTAATAAAAATTGCAGTTAGTCTTGGTGATGCGGAAACGTTGATACAGCATCCAGCGACGATGACTCATGCGGTCGTTCCCCCAAAGACAAGAGATGCGATGGGGATTACAGAAAATATGCTCCGTTTATCTGTTGGGCTTGAGTCAGTAGATGATTTAATAGACGATATTGACCAAGCATTATTAGATTAGTAAAATTACCGTTGCAGTTCGTTTCTGAAATCAGCGTCAGGCATGTGGCATGTGGGTTAACAAAGACTATTTGCTTACTATATAGAGAGTATAACGCATAAAAAACTAATTGATGAATTAGATAAGGTGTTGGAGGTGTCCAGAAAGTCGTATTTTTGATTTCCGGATGCCCATTTTCATGTTTCAAAACCTTGGTATATCGATATTCTTGATTATCACATTTTTTAGGATATCCACTTTTAGGGAAACCTCTTCTTTATTGAACTGTTTATTTACAATCCTTTACTCGTTCTGTACGCTCGGTCTTGCTGAATTTCTAACATTTTGGTTCTTAGATTCCCTCTATAAACTGATTTTCGCGAAACCCTCAGCATTTTGGGCTCATTGAACTCTTCTATGAACCTATTTTTGCGGAAACCCAATCATTTTCGGCTCATAGAACTCCTCTATGAACCACTTTTCGTGAAATCCACAGCATTTTAGGCTCATAGCACTCTTCTATGAACCCATTTTCGCGGAAACCCAATCATTTTCGGCTCATAGAACCCTTCTATGAACCACTTTTCACGGAATCCACATTATTTTCGGCTCATAGCACTCTTCTATGAACCCATTTTCGCGGAAACCCAATCATTTTCGGCTCGTAGAACTCCCCTATGAACCATTTTTCTGTGAATCTACCATATTTCATGCTCATATCGTCCTACTATAAGCCAGTTTTCAATAAGCTCCAATCATTCTCGACCCTTGGCTCATTGCTCCCTTCTAAAATCCATTACATTTCGTCTAGTCACGACTCCTTTTAAGCCCTTGCTAACATTCGTTCGAGTGCAAGATGTGCTTCACTCGCAATATTCGCCTCAACGATAATTTGATTCATGACTTCTCCTCGCTCCACATTCTCCAATGCCCATAATAAGTGTGGTAAATCAATTCGGTTCATCGTGAGACAAGCACACATATATGGATTCAAAGAAAAAACTTCTTTATCCGCAAACTGTTTCGTTAAGCGATTAACAAGATTCATTTCTGTTCCTACTGCCCATTTTGTTCCTGGAGCAGATGCTTTTATCGTTTCAATAATATACTTTGTTGAACCCGCATCATCAGCAAGTGCTACCACTTCACGACTACATTCAGGATGAACGATAATTTTTGCGTCTGGATGATTTTTACGTACTTGCTTCACATTTTCAACAGTAAACATTGCATGTACCGAGCAATGCCCTTTCCATAAGATAATTTTCACTTCATCCAAATCCCCATTATATTCAAACTTCTCCAATACTGGGTCCCAAACAGCCATTTTATCTAATGGGATGCCCATATCAAAAGCAGTATTTCTTCCTAAATGTTGATCTGGTAAAAATAATACCCGCTCTTTTTGTGTAAATGCCCATTCCAACATCGGACGGGCGTTGGACGAAGTTACGGTTGCCCCACCATGACGACCGACAAATGCTTTGATTGCTGCAGTTGAATTGACATAGGTTAACGGAATAATCGTGTCTCTAAACGTTTCCTGCAACTCTTGCCAACCACGTTCCGTTTGTTCAATATTCGCCATATCTGCCAACGAACAGCCTGCTCGCATATCTGGTAAAATCACCTTTTGTTTATCACTCGTTAAAATATCAGCTGTCTCTGCCATAAAATGCACACCACAAAACACGATATATTCCGCTGCTGTATTTTTAGCAGAAACTTGGGCTAGTTGCAATGAATCACCAACTGCATCTGCAAATTGAATAACTTCATCCTTTTGATAATGATGCCCTGGGATAAATAACTTATCTCCCAACTTATTCTTTACCTCCCAAACGCGGCTTTCCATCTCATCCACAGTCATCGTTTTATAACGTTCAGGTAACATATTCATATTTTTTTGCTGCACCATCTCTAGTAAACTCACTTTTTCTCCCCCTCGTTCACTTGTAAGCTAATATCTAGTGCTTTCACCGAATGTGTTAAAAAACCTAATGATATGTACTGGACTCCGGTACCACGATAAGAAGCTATGTTTTCTAAATTGATACTTCCAGACGCTTCTGTCGTAATATGGTCTGGAACAAGTGTGACAAACTGTTTCACTTCTTCTGGGCTTCGGTTATCAAACATAATAATATCAGCACCTACCTCAACGGCTTCTAACACTTCTTCCTGCGTTTCTGTTTCGACTTCAATTTTCACCATATGTCCTACTTTTTCTCGAACCGCCTGTACTGCCTTTGTTATCGAACCACAGTAAGCGATATGGTTATCTTTAATCATTACTCCATCAAAAAGCCCAATTCGATGGTTTTTTCCACCACCTGTGATAACTGCGTATTTATCAAGCATACGTAAGCCAGGGACGGTTTTTCTTGTATCGCAAATATGAATCGACGGATCATTTAACGTCTTGACACATGTTCTTGTCACCGTTGCAATTCCACTCATCCGTTGCAATATATTTAATATTAGTCTCTCACCAGATAAAATGTAGCGAACTGGACCGTACACTTCCGCAATTATATCTCCAGACTGGACCGTATCCCCATCGTTTACATGACAAATAACCTCCATCGCGTCATCCAAGAGCTGATAGGTCATTTGAATGACATCCAATCCAGAAATAACACCTGCTTCTTTTGCTAAAAAGATCCCCCGACTGCACATATCTATTGGAAAAATTGCCTCACTCGTTACATCCCCATTTCCTACATCCTCGAATAAAAAGGTTTCTAACATCCTTTGCAACTTCACTTTATTCATACGGTTCCCCTCACCAAAACGTTTTGATCTTGATAAATTTGACGAACGACTTCTTCCCGTTTCTTAGCCATAACTGAAACTGGAAAATCAGACCGATAATGGCTACCCATACTCTCTTTCCGTTCAAGAGAAGACTTTGCAATTAACCAAGATACTGTCAACATATTCGTAATTTCAATTTCCTTGAAAGTTAAATTTCTCCAATCAGTATGCAAAAAGTCAAATTGCTGGATCCAAGTTAAAAGAGCATGTAATCCATCACCATTTCGTACAATTCCAGCAAATGTAGTCATCTGCCTTTTTATTTCTTCCTTTGTTGGTAGATTAGGTGGTGTCCGTTTACCCACAGGCAACTTAGGTTCAAAACACGTTGATGGGATGCTTAAATTTTCATTAAGCAATCCTTCAGCCGTTTGATTACCAAAAACAATACCTTCTAATAACGAATTACTAGCAATGCGATTGGCTCCATGAACCCCTGTACAAGCGACCTCCCCAACAGCATACAATCCACTCACTGAAGTACGTCCGTAAGCATCTGCGCGAATCCCTCCCATCATAAAGTGTGCGCCGGGAACAACCGGTAGCAAATTTTTTGCGAGGTCAATTCCATTCTCCACACACATTTGATAAATGGTAGGGAAACGTGAAGGAAAGTCTCTTACATGCGCAATATTTAAAAAGACGGTTTCACCCTTTTCAAGTTCTGTAAAAATCGTACGAGCAACAATATCTCGGGGAGCTAGGTCTTGAAGATGATGAACACCTTCCATTATCCGTTCTCCTTTTGAATTTTGTAAAAATGCACCTTCCCCACGTACCGCTTCCGAAACAAGTCCGATTACACTCTGATCCTTGTATAAGAGTGTCGGATGGAATTGGATAAATTCCATATCTGTTAAAATGGCACCAGCCCGATAGGCCATTGCCATCCCGTCTCCCGTTACTGTCCGTGCATTAGACGTATATGTATATAGTTCTCCACAACCACCTGTTGCGATGATAGTAGCAGCTGAGTAATGATAGGTGACTTCACCATTTTTCCGTTTCGTTATCACACCAACACATTGATGACCGTGCATCAAAAGATCAATCACCATTTCATGTTCGACAATGTTTACTTTATCTTTCAACTGATGATAAAGAAAGGTTGTTAAAGCTTTTCCTGTTTTGTCACCACCTGCATGAAGAATTCTGCGCCTCAAATGTCCACCTTCTCGACCTAAGTCAAATTGTCCAGTTGCATTCCGGTCAAAGTTCATTCCATTTTCGATTAACATAGTTATATATCGCTTGCCTTCACTTGTTAATTTATTCACATTATCAATATGATTATAAAAAGATCCAGCAACCAACGTATCGTCAGCATGTGCTACCCAATCGTCCCCTTCATTAATCGCAACAGCTATTCCCCCCTGCGCCAAATAGGAATTACTCTCCATCACTCTTGATTTTGTAAAAATCAACACCTTTTTTTCAGAACATAATCGGTATGCTGCTGTTAACGCCGCAACTCCACTTCCAATTATAATGACATCAAATGGCTCCATCACTATTCTCTCCTTGCTGTAAAACATGTTAATTGGCATTAGCAAAATTCAATTGTTATAAAACATGGAACGTTGATTTCTTGTAAAAAACTCATTTGCAACACATTTATATGGTTGTAAAAATCATAAATAAATTGTTTTTTCCCCGTTCTAATACGATTCAGCATTCGCACATTGTCAAAAAACGTGTTTCTTCATTCTAACTATGATCATCATTGAACGTGTAGAAAGTATTACACCTGTCTTGACACCTATCATGACATAGAATTAAGATGTTATCAAGCTATTTTTTCAAAAGAAAATGAAGAATCGGATGTTCCTTTTTAAGTTCATTTCGTTCGTACTATTGTATTAAGGAAAGGAAGGAAACATATGATCTATCTAGATTATGCTGCAACAACACCAATTTCGGAAAAAGCATTAGACGTGTATATGCAGACAAGTAAAACTTATTTTGGAAATGCGGCAAGTTTACATGATATCGGTTCCTACGCTCAAAACTTACTGGAAGCTAGCCGCGAACAATTAGCAAATTTATTAAACTGTAATAAACATGGAATATATTTTACAAGTGGTGGTTCCGAGTCAAACATTCTTAGCATTACATCCCTTGTTAATGCTTATAAAAAGAAAGGAAACCACCTCATTACTACAAAGTGTGAACATGCATCGGTGTATCATCTTTTTCAAAAACTAGAAAGAGAAGGATTTGAAGTTACCTACTTACCGGTCGACCATCATGGTCTCGTTCATGCAGAACAGGTAGATAAAGCAATAAAAGAACATACCATTTTAGCAGCCATTCAACATGTCAATTCAGAAATCGGCGTTGTACAACCGATTGAGGAAATTGGAGAAGTTTTACACAAACGGGGTGTCCTATTTCATTGTGATGCTGTCCAATCTTTCGGAAAGTTACCTATTAATCTAGAAAAAATGAAAATCGATAGCATATCTATTTCTAGTCATAAAATTTATGGACCTAAAGGAGTTGGGGCAGTCTATATGAATCCTAAATGTAAATGGGCCCCACAACTACCGGGGACAACACATGAACATGGATTCCGACCAGGAACAGTCAATGTACCTGGAATCGCCTCCTTTGTCACGGCCGCCGTTGAAATCATTGAACATATGGAGAGTGAGAAACAAAGATTAACGAAATTACGAGAAGAGTTAATTGATCGGTTAACAAACGATTTCTCTGGATGCATGATCGTTGAAGGTAGCCCCACCAATTACTTACCAAATATATTAGGATTGCGTATTATTGGCATGGAAGGACAATACACATTGCTTGAGTGTAACCGCTACGGACTCGCTATTTCGACAGGTAGTGCTTGTGCGGTTGGCATGCAAGAACCATCTAGAACGATGAAAGCCATTGGTAGAACTGATGAAGAGGCATACTCATTTATTCGTCTATCATTTGGAAAACAGACGACAAAAGATGATATGATAAGAATAGCTGAAGTTTTTCAAGAAATAGTAGATAAATTTTTCCACAGTAGGAGCGTTTATAGATGAAAAAGATAGAAAAGATGTCAACAGTTGATAGGCAACATTTTATTCTTGACTTGTTGAAAAAGCAGAAGAAACCAATAACTGGTAGCGAAATTGCTAAAATAACGAATGTTAGTCGCCAAGTTATCGTTCAAGACATTTCTATATTAAAAGCAAAACAAGAACCGATTATTGCTACAAGTCAAGGTTATCTTTATCTTCATGAGGAAAAAGGAAGCTCACTTAAACAAAAAACGATTGTGTGTAAACATACACCGGAAGAAACAAAGGAAGAACTTTATCTTATTGTAGATCATGGCGTATCCGTAAAAGATGTAACGGTTGAACATCCCGTATACGGTGACCTTACAGCATCGATTCGTGTTAGCAATCGAAAAGAAGTCGACCACTTTATCGAAAAAATTAGTCAAACGAACAGTGCCTATTTATTAACATTAACAGGTGGCATCCATCTTCATACATTAGAAGCCGATTCGATGGAAAAAATCACCGCTGCTTGTCATGAGTTAGATAATGCCGGTTTTATCGTTTCAAATATGAAAGAGGATTGAGAGAGTGATTGGTCCAATCCTCTTATTTTTTCATGCCCTATTTCTATAACTTCCGTCAATAATAGTAATTTCCTCTAGCATCGATGGTCATTTCGTTCTATAATTATTTTTATGAACATTTTTTACACACATCGATTGATTAGTATACGATCGTCGATACATAGATTTGGAGGACAATCAATCATGAAGAAAATTTTCCAGATTGGTAGTGCATTTATTGGTGTCATTATCGGTGCTGGGTTTGCATCTGGACAAGAAATTTTACAATATTACGTTAGCTTTGGTTATTTTGGATTAGCTGCAGCACTACTCGCAGCCGTTCTTTTTTCATTTATGGGTGTAACATTAATGAAGCTCGGTAGTAACTACCAAGCAACGTCCCATAGTGATGTCATTTACCACATTAGCGGTCGGATTCTTGGCAAGATTATCGATTATATATTGATTATTGCATTGTTTGGCTTTGGTGTAGTGATGATTGCAGGAGGTGGTTCTTCCTTACAACAACAGTTCGGCTTACCACATATCGTTGGCAGCTTGTTCATGCTTATTCTTGTTATACTTTCCGTCATAGGAAATGTAGACAGAGTAATCAAGGTTATTGGTAGTATCACCCCTTTTCTTATTGTCGCAGTCATTTTCTTATGTATATATAGTTTTATAACGAAAAATTTACCGCTCAATGAATTAAGTGAAATGGCCGTTAATCAAAAATCTGCTGTTTCAAACTGGTTTGTATCAACGCTAAATTATGTTTCGATGAATATTGTCTTAGGAGCTTCTATGACGATTGTAATGGGTGGGAATGAAAAAAACGAAAAGACAGCCATATACGGCGGTCTTGTCGGTGGATTAGGTATTGGAATTTTAATTATTGTGAGCTATTTAACGATATTCTCTAAAGTCGATGTTGTCGGTCATGTTGATATGCCTCTGTTAAAAATTGCCGATGAAATTTCCCCCATCCTAGGTGTCATTTACTCGGTTATTTTATTCGGGATGATTTTCAACACTGCAATTGGGATGTTTTTCTCATTCGGGGCCCGTTTTGCACAAATTGGAACGGCAAAATTTAAATGGACGATTCTCATTTCTGGAATAGTCGCGTTAGCATTAAGTTTCTTAGGTTTTACTGACCTTGTGTCATTTTTCTATCCAGTCATTGGTTATCTTGGTTTTGTTCTCTTTGCTGTTTTAATCATTTCATGGTTCCGAAAACCAGTAGCTTCGGTTGCAGATCATGAAAGAAAAGTTGTATAGAGTAGTTTTTATAAAAATTTTTAGACTTACAAAGGAGTTTTTCGCTTAGGACGAATGGTTTTTGCGAAAACTCTTTTTGTATGAATGATTGGCCTATAAATAAGCAGGAATCCAAGTTTATGGGCGATTCCGCCGTTTATGAACAATTTTTTCCAAGAATAAACGATTAACCAAAAGATAAGTCATAAAAAATGTATTGTTCACTATAAAACGTTTATAATCAAATTGTACTCACCGAATGAAATATATGAAATTTACATCAACATAAATGAGGTGGAACTAAGATGAGCTCGCTGCTAACTCGAATTGAACAAAATTTAACTAGGTTATCAGATGCTGAAAAAAAGATAGGCGAATATATACTTGAACATCCTGAATTAGTCCCGAATATGACGACAAAAGACTTATCAAAAAATAGTGGTGTTAGTGAATCAAGTGTCATTCGATTTTGTAAATCAATTGGAATCGGTAGTTTTAAATCATTTAAAATTGAGCTTGTTAAAGATATTACGTTAATAGGAATGAACTTAACAGATTTTGATGTATTACAACAAAAAGATGATCCGTATGATCTTTTTCAAAAGGTTACCTATGTTAACAAAGCAGCGATTGAGGCAACTCCTGCATCATTAGACCGTAAAGAGTATGAGCGAGCTGTGGAAGTGTTGTCCGTTGCAGATCGCCTCGTTTTTTATGGGGTTGGAGGTAGTGCCACCGCCGCAATGGATGCGCACTATAAATTCACAAAACTAGGATACGCTTGTACAACCAATCATGACTTTCACCTTCTCCTTTCCGCAATACCATATTTAACAGAGAAATCCATATTTGTTGCGATTAGTATGTCTGGAAAAACGAAAGATGTTTTAGAGTTATCAAGATTTGCCCAGAAACAAGGAGCTACCGTTATTGCTATTACGAATATGGACAAATCCCCTCTTTACCGTGAGGCAGATATTCGGCTTTGCACACCAATTGTTGAACATGACTATCGTATTGGAAGTATTCCTTCTCAAATGACGCAATTAACAATTATTGATGCACTTTATATAAGTGTTTTTCACATAAAAGGAGAAAACTTACTAAAGCAATACCATGATGCAAGAAATGAAGTATTACAATTGAGGAGATAAGTGAAAATAATTTTCTTATCTCTTTTTTATTAGATAAATTTACTATTCTATTAATTGAAATTTAATTTCATAGTTTTTGTAAAAATTATTGACATTTAATTTCTCCGGTATAAAATAAAAGTGTAAGATATTTTATTTTAAAGAAGGTGTGTAAATGCTAGACCCATTAACAACAGAACAACGAAACCCGAATTCAATGAATTTAGATCAAAAATCGGTACGTGAAATATTAGAACTCCTAAACAAAGAGGATGTGACTGTTCCTTTAGCAGTCCGCGATGAGTTTGACCGTATTGAAAGCGCTATCAATTTAGTTGTCCATTCATTTAAGAACGGGGGTCGACTCGTTTATGTAGGTGCAGGAACAAGTGGCCGTCTTGGAATATTAGATGCTTCCGAATGTCCCCCAACTTTCGGGGTTGATAAAAGCCTTGTACAAGGTATTATTGCAGGGGGCAGAGAAGCCATTATGAATGCCATTGAAGGTGCAGAAGATAACGAACGAGCAGGAGGTGATGACCTAAAAACAATCGGCATAACAAATAAAGATGTTGTCATTGGGATTGCCGCCAGTGGAAGAACACCGTATGTTATCGGTGCATTAAAATACGCAAAGGAAATCGGTGCAAAAACTGCAAGCATTAGTAATAATAAAAACTCTAAGATTGGTGCCATTACGGATGTAGCAATCGAAGTCGTAACTGGACCAGAAGTACTGACGGGTTCAACTCGATTAAAAGCTGGTACCGCACAAAAACTCGTACTCAATATGATTACAACAACATCAATGATTCGTATTGGAAAAGTGTATCAAAACTTAATGGTTGATGTTCAACCAACGAACGAAAAACTTATTGACCGAGCAAAAAAAATTATTATGGAAGCAACGGGTGTCAATTATGATGTTGCTGAACGGTATTTCGAACGAGCACAACGCAATGTGAAAATTGCCATTGTCATGATTTTATTAAACTGTTCCTATGAAGAGGCTATAAAGAATTTAGAGGAAGCACAAGGATTTATTAAAAATATTTAATAGATTTGGAGGGAACGTGATGAGAAAAGAAGAAAGACTAGCGAGAGAGATTCTTTCGCATATTGGTGGTAGCGATAATATTCACTCCTTTACCCACTGCATGACACGCGTCCGTCTTAAAGTAAAAGATCACTCAAAGGTAAACATGAGTCAATTAAAAAATATTGACGGCGTTATGGGCGTAATCGATGATGATACACTTCAAATCGTCGTCGGTCCTGGAACGGTAAACAAAGTTGCTGACCATATTAGTCAAATAACAGGAATAAAAATGGGAGAAACGATGGATGCGAATGAAGACGACCTAGTTAACTTGAAGAAAAGTGAATTAAAACAAAAGAATAATACACCCGTAAAAAATTTGCTACGTAAAATTGGAAGCATTTTCATCCCGCTCATTCCTGGATTAGTTGCATCTGGTATTATAAACGGGATTGTCGGTTTGGCGAAAAACTCCGGTGTTGACCCAACTTTAACTTGGATGCAAATTCTTACGGTCATTGGCGGAAGTATTTTTGGTTATTTAGCCATTGTCGTCGGTTGGAATACAGCGAAGGAATTTGGTGGTACACCCGTTCTTGGTGCGATTGCCGGTATAATAACGATGCATCCGGGATTAGCAGATATCGTCTTATTTGGTCACAACTTAATGCCTGGTCGTGGAGGATTATTCGGTGCAATGTTTGCCGCATGGTTAATGGTGTTTTTTGAAAGGAAATACAGAAGGTTTATCCCGAATGCAGTTGACATTATTATCACGCCATTATTAACCGTTTTAACTGTAGGTCTTTTAACAATTGCAGTCGTTCAACCATTAGCTGGATTCCTCTCAGACGGGATTACTCAAGGAATTAATTTCATTTTAGATGTTGGTGGCGTTGTCGCGGGGGGACTACTAGCTGGTTTCTTCTTACCACTCGTAATGCTCGGTCTACACCACGGATTAACACCGATTCATATGGAATTAATTAACACTGTCGGTTCAACAGCACTCCTTCCAATTTTAGCAATGGCCGGTGCTGGTCAAGTGGGAGCTTCCATCGCTATTTATGTCAAAACGAAAAATAAACGGATTAAAAACGTAATTAAAGGTGGGCTTCCTGTAGGTTTCTTAGGAATTGGTGAACCATTGTTATACGGTGTTACATTACCATTAGGTCGCCCTTTTGTAACCGCTTGCTTGGGTGCTGCTGTTGGTGGGGCATTCCAAGCTGTCATGCATACCGCTGCAAGTAGTGTTGGCGTATCTGGTCTTACACTAATTCCACTTATTGTAAATAATCAATATTTCATTTATTTCTTAGGATTACTCATCACGTATGCAGCAGGTTTCCTATTCACCTACTTCTTTGGTTATAAGAAAGAGATGGATGATAGTTTTTAAAGTTACTATTTCAAGAGGGGGAATGAATTTCTCCCTTTTTTTACATAATAACATAATAGTATATGTTGAAAGGTGAGACGAATGTTAGGAATTTCCGTTTATTTATCGAAGCAGTTTGATGATGATTTAGAAACATATGTAAACAAAATGAATCAAATTGGCTGCAAAAGTATTTTTACATCGCTACATATTCCAGAAGATGACCATAGCTTATACGAGGATCGTCTTAAATTTTTAGGTAAGCTTGCTCAAAAATATGAAATGGAGCTCTTTGCTGATATTTCACCACAATCCCTTCACCATTTAGGTTTTACTTGGGAAAATGCTCATGAGCTACAAGCATGGGGAGTGACAGGCTTACGTGTCGATTATGGAATTTCTGAACGGCGAATTGCCGAACTCTCAAGAAAAACCCGTATCGCCTTAAATGCAAGTACTTTGACAAAAGAAAGTTTGGCTACGCTGAAAAATTTTGGGCTACAAGTCTCCTCCGTTGAAGCATGGCATAATTTCTATCCACGACCAGAAACCGGATTAAATGAATGGGAATTTTCGATTAAGAATCATTGGCTTCGTTTGGAAGGTGTGAAAGTAATGGCTTTTATTCCTGGTGATGGTAAGTTGCGTGGTCCTTTGTTTTGTGGGCTCCCAACTGTTGAAAGCCACCGGGGCCACTCTACATTTGCTAGCTTCCTTGATTTTGAAAATAACCAGAGTATCGATAAAATGATCATTGGTGATCCATCGATAAATAAAGATTCCTATGAGAAGTTTAAATTTTATCTTGAAAATGATGTCATTTGTTTACGAGCAGAGAGTTTTATAAAGAATAAAGAAATAAAGGAACGACTCCATTCAATACAAACAAACCGTTTGGACGCAGCAAGAGACGTCATTCGCTCAGCAGAGTCTCGTCTTGACAACGTACTTGGGAATATGGAGATTGCACCGGAAAACACGGTTGAACGTTTATACGGATCCATTACAATTGATAATTGCAAATACGGGCGATATCAAGGTGAAATTCAAATAACGAAAACAGATTTACCTGCAGATGAAAAAGTGAACGTTGTTGGACGTGTAGTTGCGGAAGACCGCGTCTTAATTCACTACATCAAAGGTGGAAAGAAATTTAGGATTCAATGGGTAGATTAAGGTTTATGGCATAAAACTTTTGAAGTCTTTCACAAAGTATTATGAAAGGTGATTTTAAGACAAGAATATTCTAATATAATATAGATTTGAAAGCCAAAATGAAAACCCGAACTTTTCATGCGAAATTCTCATTTAGAGTTTCGTAATTGTTCGGGCTTTTTATTCATAGGTTTATTGAAATTGGAGTTATTCCCCTCTTACAAGGGGAATTCAGTTCTGACCTAACCACTTAAAAACTAATACCTTTGCAACTTAACTGTTAAAACACTTCTACTTACATAGCTATTCTTATTTAAATTTTCTCTTTTAAAACCGAATCCGCTACTAGGTTAAGGTACTTTTTCTTTAATCTGCTGCCACACGAGCCGCCTTGATTTCTTGTTCTAACTCTTTCCGATACTCTTCTGTTTGTGCGTCAGACCAATTAAATATTTTTGCCATTAATGTTATGGTTTCCTCTTTCCATCTTTGTACAGTGTGAATATCAAAGTAAACATACCCTGTACGACGAATGAAGAAATCCACAGGCTTCACAATCATTTCATGTTCAATCGCATACATAAGTTGTGTGTATAATACTTTTGGTAACAAACGACTAGATTCATCGTATTGCTTTCCGTATGAAAAAACTTGCTCCACATTTGATCCATAATGTTTTGCTAGCCATTCTCCCTCTTCCTTTGTAAAACCGTATTTTAATCCGATTTCAGACATATTTCTAACAAAAGATGGAAATTGGCTTGAAGGGCCGACATCCCCTCCAGAAATCGGAATATGTTTTGTTTCACAAGGACGAAACTGTAGGCCACTGCTAGATAATCTTTTGGAAACTAAATCAACGACATGTTCTGCCATTTTCCGGTATCCTGTTAGTTTTCCGCCAGCTATTGTTATTAGTCCACTATCCGACTCCCATATTTCATCTTTACGAGAAATTTCCGATGGGTCTTTGCCTTCTTCATAAATTAACGGTCGTACCCCCGCCCAACTCGATTCAATATCGTCTTCCGTAATTTTTACATCAGGAAACATAAAATCAATTGCACCTAGTAAATATTCACGATCTTTTTTTGTCACACGTGGATGAATGGGGTCATCACCATAAAACGTATCGGTTGTTCCTACATACGTCTTTCCGTCCCTTGGAATTGCGAAAACCATCCGTCCATCTGGTGTATCAAAATAGATAGCTTGATGAAGTGGGAATCTTGATTGATCAATGACGACATGGACACCCTTTGTTAATTGCAATCGTTTATTATTTTTCGAATAGTCATGGTTGCGAACCTCATCGACCCACGGACCCGTAGCATTCACAACTGTTTTTGCCTTTATATGAAGTTTTTGCTTCGTTAGTTGGTCTTCACAAACGATGCCGGTTACTTTTTTATTTTCATATAAAAACGCAACTGCCTTCGTATAATTTAAAATATGTGCACCACGTTCAGCTGCAGCCTTCATTACTTCAATCGTTAATCGTGCATCATCAGTCCGATATTCAACATAATATCCCCCACCTTGTAGATCTGACTTTTTCAACAGTGGTTCCTTCTTTAACGTATCTTCTCTAGTTAACATTTTTCTCCGCTCTGCTTTTTTTACACCAGCCAAAAAGTCATAAACTTTCAATCCGATTGACGTCGTAAACTTTCCAAATGTCCCGCCTTTATAAAACGGTAATAGCATCCATTCAGGTGTTGTCACATGTGGACCATTCTCATAAACAATCGCCCGTTCTTTCCCGACCTCGGCGACAAGACCAACTTGAAACTGCTTTAAGTAACGTAGTCCACCGTGAACTAATTTTGTCGATCTACTTGATGTACCTGCCGCAAAATCCTGCATCTCAATTAATGCTACCTTCATTCCTCTCGTCACTGCATCAAGAGCAATACCTGCCCCTGTAATTCCACCACCGATAATTAATACATCATACTCATTCTCTTGCATGGATTGTGTTATTTGCTCTCTTGAAAAATATGAAAAAGGAAATTCCATCATGTTTTACCTCCATTGTTGTGATTTGGCTATATAAAAGAAAAATCGGGTATCATTGCCTAAAGTAGGAGTACATTGCCGCTTATCGAAAACAACAAAAAGGAGAAACCAAACAAGCATTATCTTTTCTAAAATGATAATGTCATTTGGTTTCTCCTGTACTCACACCGAATTATTAACTTGATTTTATTATATCATAACCACTATGGGAATGGTGAATATTTAGCTTAAAAAGTAATCCTTCTGTAAAGAAAAATTCACAGTCGAACTACCCTTTTACATGAAACTTATTTAAAGGCCATTGTTGCTTGGATTGCTTTTTTCCAGCCAGTATAAAGTTCGTCTCGTTCTCTTTCTTCCATTTTCGGATCAAATTTTTGATCGACTGCCCATTGTTTGGCGATTTCCTCTTGATTTTCCCAATAGCCAACCGCAAGTCCGGCTAAATAGGCGGCACCTAGAGCCGTTGTTTCACTAACAACTGGTCGTTCTACTGGGACATTTAAGATATCACTTTGGAACTGCATTAAAAAGTTATTTTGCACTGCCCCTCCGTCAACACGAAGCGTCTTTAAATCGATTCCAGAATCCTTTTCCATCGCAGAAATGACATCACGCGTTTGATAAGCTAATGATTCCAAAGTCGCACGGATAAAATGTTCTTTCGTCGTTCCACGCGTTAACCCAAATACCGCCCCACGAACCTCACTATCCCAATATGGAGTACCTAAACCAACAAAGGCTGGAACCATATATACGCCTTCCGTTGACGCCACTCGGGAAGCATAACTTTCAGATTCCTTTGCATCATTAAACATTCGTAATCCATCTCGTAACCATTGAATAGCTGAACCAGCGACGAATATACTTCCTTCAAGAGCGTATTCGACCTTGCCATCTAATCCCCAGGCAATCGTTGTCAAAAGACCGTGTTCGGACTTCACTGCTTTTTCACCTGTATTCATTAACATAAAGCAACCGGTTCCGTACGTATTTTTTACCATACCTTGCTGATAGCACGCTTGCCCGAACAGTGCAGCTTGTTGGTCACCAGCAACACCCGCAATAGGAATTTCATATCCAAAGAAGTGATAATCAACGGTTTTGGAATATACTTCCGATGAAGGCCGTACGTCTGGTAACATACTCTTTGGTACACCTAAGATTTCCAGTAACTCATCATCCCATTTTAGCTCATAAATATTGTACATTAATGTGCGTGAAGCATTCGTATAGTCAGTCACGTGTGCTCTACCACCCGATAACTTCCAAATTAGCCATGTATCAATCGTACCAAATAACAATTTTCCTTGGTCAGCCTTTTCACGCGCACCTTCGACATTGTCTAAAATCCACTTCACTTTCGTACCAGAAAAATATGCATCAATCAATAAACCTGTTTTTTCACGGAATAGTTGATCATACCCTTTTGCTTTTAAATCTTCACAAATCTCTGCTGTTTGTCTTGACTGCCAAACAATAGCATTGTAAATCGGGTTTCCTGTTTCTTTATCCCACACAACTGCCGTTTCACGTTGATTCGTAATTCCAATTCCAGCAATCTGTTCTGGCTTCACTTGAGACTCCGCTAATAAAGTTGCCATAACAGCAAGAACGGTTCCCCATATTTCATCCGCATTATGTTCTACCCAACCTGGTTGTGGAAAAATTTGAGTAAATTCCTTTTGTGCAACGTGTACAATTTCTCCCTTTTTATTAAATAAAATTGCCCTCGTACTCGTCGTTCCTTGATCAATTGCTAAAATATATTTCTCCATTGTCAATCCCCTCCGTTTATATTTTTAGGATAATTTTACCACAAAATTTTCACTCATTTCTTCTTTTTATAGCTCTTTTTTACATTATTCTATAAAACTAATAATCTGGGACAATTTACGTTATATTACACTTATGCTGATAATGAATCTTGGTCTGCTTCAATTTGATCTTTTGTCCAATACGATAGTAATATGACGAAAACTGTCATAGCAAGAGTCACCCATAAAAATATAGAAACCTTTCCTAAAAACAACGCATTGTATGTTAAACCACCTAGTGTACCACCAAGTATCGGGCCAATTACCGGTATCCACGCATACCCCCAATCCGAGCTACCCTTTCCAGGAATTGGTAAAATAAAATGTGCAATTCGCGGACCTAAGTCACGAGCTGGGTTAATAGCATAGCCTGTCGTTCCACCTAAAGCCATCCCAATCGAAACAATTAATAACCCGACTGCAAGCGGATTCAATCCTTCTGTGAATTCATTTGCTCCAATAAATAATAAACCAAGAATTAATACGAAAGTACCAATAATTTCTGATAAAAGATTAGAAAATGTATGGCGGATTGCGGGACTTGTTGCGAACACACCGAGTTTTGTTGCCTGATCCTCAGTCGCCTTGAAGTGTGGTAAATAATGTAAAAATACAATCGTTGCTCCAATAATCCCACCTAAAATTTGCCCTAACATATACAGCGGTACATCTTTCCACGGAAAATCACCTGTCATGGCAAAAGCGAAAGTCACAGCTGGGTTTAAATGTGCTCCACTAAATTTCCCTACTGCAAACACACCCATTGTAACCGCAAGTCCCCAAGCAAGAGTGACAACGACCCAACCACCACCATTTCCTTTCGACTTATTCAATGATACACCGGCAACGACACCGCCACCAAAAATAATTAAAATTGCCGTACCCACTAGCTCCCCTAAAAATGCTGACATACACATCCCCCTACCTTCCAATATAGTAAAATATGTTAATAATTATGAGGTTTGACAGTGTTTTTAATTGCAACCGATTTATTAACATAACTGGAGAGAAGAAAAAAAGACACACAGATTCAACCCTCATAAATTCTGAAGGCTATCTGTGTGTCTCCATGTCTCCTCACAACTATTAACTTAGTTAACATCATAGCAATAGATGAAACCGCTGTCAATACTATTTTTCTGTTTATTGGATTAATTTTCAAATGCTTCCCAAATACTTTGTTTTGACGTTGTAACTGCCGTAGCACCGGCTGCTATCGCTTGTTCTACCTCTGTCTTCGTTCGTATGAGCCCTCCAGCAAATATTGGAATATTCGTTTTTTCACGTACTTCACGAATCATCCATGGCATTGTTCCCGGAAGCACCTCAATAAAATCAGGTTTAACCATCTCGATATGTCGATAGCTTTGTTCTAACGCATGGGAATCAATTAAAAACATCCGCTGTATGGAAAGGACCCCTTTTTGTTTAGCCTTTTGAATGACATTTGATTTTGTTGAAATTAATCCATACGGTCGAAACTCCTGACAAATATATTCAGTTCCCCGATCATCATTTTTTAACCCTTCTATTAAGTCCATATGAAAAATGACATTTTTACCGTGTTGCTTAGCGATACTCGTAATATTTTTCAATTGTGCTAAATGGACCTCCAACATAATACAAGTTTTGTAATTACTCGATAGAAATTTCTCGAATTTTTTAAACGATGGAATTGCGGGAATGACGTGACTATTCATGGAACCACCTCTTTCTTATTTTAAGTTTTATTCGACTTATTCTTCTTTTACCACTCATTATAGAAAAAGAGAGAGAAAAAGTGAAATATTTTTCAACGTACATTTCTTGTGTTTTGATTTACAAATTCTCTGTTCACTTTATAATATAATATAGTAGTATGGTTGCAAACATAATTGAAGGTAGATATGATTTTAGTAATCCAACAGAGACTTAATATCCGAACGGAAAGTTCAAAATAACATTTCTCAAGGCATACAAAAAGAAGCTTTGACTACTTCTGTAATAGTTTTCATTTTATTAATGGTATAATAAATATAAAGGTGGTTAGATTATGAGATTTGGAATTATTGGTACGAACTGGATAACTGATCGGTTTTTAAATGCAGCAAAACAACACCCAGAATTTATGCTCGAAGCAGTCTATTCACGAACTGAAGAGCGAGCAAAGTCATTTGCAAAAAAATATGAAGTAAAACATACATTTACAAATCTTACGGACATGTTCCAAAGCGGTGTTATTGATGCGGTTTATATCGCCTCACCAAATAAACTTCATGCTGAACAAAGTATTTTGGCGATGAACAACGGGATTCACGTTCTTTGTGAAAAACCAGCTGTCACCTCTCTGGAGGAAATGGACGAAGTAATAAACGCATCCAAAACAAATAACGTAACATTCATGGAAGCAATGAAGTCTACAATGACACCAACATTCATTAATATTAAAAATAATCTTGATAAAATTGGTCCGATTCGAAGACTTGTTTTCCATTATAATCAATATTCTTCCCGTTATGATAATTATAAAAAGGGAGTTATTGAAAATGCGTTCAAACCAGAACTAGGAAATGGTGCAAGAATGGACCTCGGCGTTTATTGTATAGCACCCGTTATCCATCTCGTTGGGGAACCAAAATCTGTATTGAAAAATAACTACTTACTGTCTACTGGGGCTGACGGACAAGGTAGTATGATTTTCGTTTATGACGAATTTGAAGCAGTTATTATGTATTCAAAAATTGGCGATACCTTCCTACCTAGTGAAATTCAAGGAGAACAAGGTGTGATTGAAATTCAAAAAGTAAGTGATCCAAAACACGCGCTCCTCAAATATCGTAACGGAGAAACAGAAGATTTAACTGTGGAACATCAATTTGATACGATGTACTACGAGCTAGAGGAATTTATTAACACGGTGAAGGCTGGCCAAATTGAATCGAATATAAACACACATGAACGGAGTCGACAAGTGGTGAAGCTGTTGACGATGTAGTTCATAAGTTTATATGATTAGGGAAGCACGAGGCATAAATCCATTGCCTACTGTGCTTCCTTTTTTCTTCATCCTAAAATCATGATTCAAAAAGTCTACCTTGAGAGGATGGCTTTTCTTTTTAGCACACTTTTTGTCGAAGATCTCAATTATTGTCTACTGAACTAATTTTTATGACTTACAAAAAGTCCTGACTGGTTTAAAAAATTAGAAAGCAAATGAATATTTAGAGACCAATTACTGTCCCTATTGTATAAGCTACTAAATCAGAACCCTCTATATCAATTAGCAATTCAAGTTTATTCTTCAACATTTCTATGTAAGTGACCATAATGACAGTTGTAACATAAACAAAATAAAAATCATACATTAAAAAGATGAGGTGAAGAATATGGACTGGTACAATCCGCCTTCCGAAAACGATTTATTAAATCAACTTTTGCAATTAAAAAGAAAGATTAATTATGCATTATTCACATATGCTGTGAAACAAAACATCGACATGGCTGATGGTAGTAAACAAAATCTTTGTGCATTTTTAGCCTTGCAGAACTTTTCTAACCCAAGCTTCGAATCCCTACTAGTTGAAGAAGGATTCGCATCTGTGACAAGCATCAGTCCACATATTTTATACTCACTAAATAAAATGATCAATCATTTAGACCTCTCCACAGCCAACTTTCATTTAGGCAATTATATTGATGTCCAATCCGCTCAATACTTACAAAGAGTTCGAAACTTTGAATTATTAGGCAAAGAAGAGTTAGAAGCACCAGCTATTATGGTTATACTGGACAAATCAATGATTGGGAATCAAAAACTTTTTACTGAATTACTTCAAGCTGGAATGACGATTGCACGAATAAACTGTGCTCATGATTGTTATGACGTATGGGTGAAACTGATTGAACAACTAAGAGCTGCCGAACAGAACCTATATCATAAGCAACCTATGAATCGATGTAAAATATATATGGACTTACCTGGTCCAAAAATTCGAATCACCCCTTTTCAACAAAGAAAGATTCCAATGCGTATAGAAGAAGAAGGAAAGAAATCGGAAAGGAAAAATTCGGCAATTATAAAGGTGAGAAAAGGTGATCTACTTCGAATTTATAAGAAAGAAAATTTCTTTGGAAAACCAAAGTCAAAATTAGAACCCGCTTCCATTGGTATCACTTTTCCAAAAGCTTTAATATATGTCAAAGGAGATGACAGAGTATTTATTGACGATGGAAACATTGGTGGGAAAGTTGTCCATGTGACAGAAGATCATGTAGACGTCAAAATTACTTTAACAAGAAATAGAAAGGAGCAAGTGAAACCTGGAAAAGGAGTCAATTTTCCCGATTCACCCGTTTATAAATCCATTGAAGCGATAACGGAGCAAGATCAAGAAACGTTAGCACAGATTATCCCGATTGCGGATTTAATCGGGATTTCCTACATTCACCAACGAGAAGTTTTACGAAAAATAAAAAACTTCATCAATCAGGTAACAACAAAGCGAATAGGACTCATTGCAAAAATTGAAACGAAGACAGCCATGCTTGAACTTACCAATATTATTCTAGAAGGATTAAATCTAGATTTATTTGGTGTCATGATTGCTAGAGGAGATTTAGCAATTGAAGTCGGTTATGAACAATTAGCAAAAGCACAGGAAGGAATTCTCGCAATTTGTCGGGCTGCCCATATCCCTGTCATTTGGGCAACGGGGGTTTTAGATAAATTAAATAAAAAAGGAATTCCCCAAAGACCCGAACTAACGGATGTGTATATGGGCTTACGAGCGGACTGTATTATGTTGAATAAAGGCCCCTTTGTCCATGAATCAATTAAATTTATTAATCAACTCGAACAATTAAATAAAGATCCTTTACTAAATATTCGTAATGGAAATATTTCTTTTGTACAACATGGGTTTAATAACGCCAATTCAAATGTTCGATGATTGTCTTTTAACTCTCGCTACCTCTCATAAACTAGCAATTAAAAGGTATGCTGTGCACGTATAAAAAGCCACCCTGAGAGGAGGCTTTTTATAGCTCACTTTTATTAAAGTTCTTTTTTGTTTACAAAATTAATGTTTATTATTCACAAGAAGTCCTGACTGTTTTAGAAAATTTGAAAGTAAATTAAATACTAGTAGACCAATTACCGTTCCAAAGCTACGATTAACCTTTCATACCCCTCTTTATATCTTCAATCATCTGTGTTGCTAGTGCTTCTTGGTACCCTGCCTTCCCTGTTTTCTTCATCTCTTCTATAACAGGAGTCCATTCAACTGACTCAATGGCTTGTAATTTATTGAGGCGACTTGATACATCTTCACTAGATAGACTCGTTCGGTATGAATCGACATCCATGCGCCAAAGAACCAGTTTCTCACCGTATCGCCTTTTTAAACGATCTGCAATGACAATGCCTTCTGGATCAAGATCCCCAGAATAATATAAAGTAGTTTCAGCTGCAACGAGTAAATCAAGTAATCGCCAGCTGGCCATCCGTAATTGCCCATGGGTACAGACAATCGGGGCGTCTAGTACTGCATCCATTACGGTTGAACTGACACTGGAGTTTTCCACAATCCACACTTTATCCCCAATGTGTGGCCTTACCCCATCAATCTTTATTAATTCTTTCATTGGTACATTCATAACAGTTCCGCTCTCACATGCTGCTTTCCATACAGGATGATCGACTTCTCCACATTTTGCTCGCAACTGTTGACAAGTGACAAAATTCCATAAGTCATCACGTAAAATACCAAACTCCGAAAGTACATCATTTAATTCTTCAACTGTTCGTGGCATACCATTTATATCTCTGCCTCGTCGCATGAGATCAACATACATAAAATGATGTAACAACTTACTAGCCAATTCTTGATTATCAAAGAAGTGGGGATTTCCTGTTACTCGTTGGGAAAAGAAAGGAAGCCGTTCAAACTTCCCTTCTCCCGGCAACGCAGTAAACGCCTTGGCTACAACGATAATTTTCTCCGCAAGTTCTGTCCGATTTTGCCGATATTGTGACCAGATCCAACGAGAATCAACCGGTTTTCTCTGAATCCAATCAAGCCACCAATCTACTTCAGGAATTTCACGTAAAAGCGAATCAATAAATGTATTTTCTTCTGCTTGTTCTCGCTCAATCTCTTCCTTTTTCGAAAGGATCTTCTCCCCTAACACCGCCTCTATTAAAGGTACAAGTTGATAATCTGAAAAACTTGTACTAGCCAATTCCTTTTCAAAATCTGCTAGAGCAATGGATCCTTTCTTTATCAGTTTTTCTTTTGACCAACCAAGAAAGCCAGCAATTGATTCAAGTTCCACATCAGTAAAACCTTTGAGAGGAATCGTGCCACCAATCCTCCCTAATGAGCGATATTTCTCTTTAAATAATTGAAAGAGTTTTATAAACCCAGGCTCCTCTTTAAAGACACGTAACTCACTCATGGACGACCAAATCCTCCCCAATCGTTGAAGCCTCACTAACGAACCTTGAATCATCAACAATAAGCGATTTTTGTTTACCGTCCCAATGGTAACGAATGACCGTTACATAATTCGCATTTTTCGGCCGAACTAATTCACAAATCGATAAACTGCTTATCGTATCATAATCGCCCCACAGTGCTTGGGAGTTCATAATATAATTGAACCCTAGCTGTTCTACAACCTCGAACATATCACGAATATTATTTTCATCAACACCAGCAAATGCCTCATCAAGCGAGATGATGTAAGGTGCTGTATCCCCTGCTTCTTTATAGCGAGAGTAGGCGGCCGTAAAGAGTGGAATATACATGGCCATCGCTTTTTCCCCACCACTAAATCGGTAAAACGCGTTATTCGTTAGTTCCCGTCTCGTTTCATTCACCCGTTTGTAATACAAAATAAACGTAAACCATTTTCGATAATCTAACACTTCTTTTAATACTTGATGAAGTGTTGACCCTTCATTTCGTAACTGTATAAGCTCTTTCGCTTTCGCAATCCGTGATCGGAAATGTTTCGTAATTCGCTCCAGATCTTCATCACTTAAAAATTTACTATTCCGTTGTAACAGTTGGACAAGGTCTTTCGTATCAAGTTCATCCTCTGATTCAGCAGTTAACGGTTTCCATGTAATTGAAAAACTTAAACCAGATGACGTGTCACGCTCTTCCATAATTTTATCCATTTCTTTAACCCATTGTTCAGCCCGTTGAATGCGGCGGCGTAATATCGTTCCAACTGTATTAACAATAATATCTTCATAAAGTTGACGATCTTGTTCATCTAGCAAATGTTTTTTCTCTTCTAGTTCACTTTCTAAACTAGCTGCGACATAATAAGGACTAACCCGTGCACCACGGTATTCCATTTGGATTAATCTACGACCTTTGAGACTTTGCCATTCATTTTTATATGGTTCATATTGATCACCGAATTCATTAAAAAACCATTCCGGTGTCTCTAGCTCTTCCGTAAATTCTTGCATTCGATATTCTGTTAAAAAGTCGAGTTCATTATAGTATGTTTTCGTTAAGAGTTCTGAAATTTTCGACCGGTCATATTTTGTATAAATTGCTTCAACACGACGAAAAATCTCTTCTGGATCATCCGACTCAATTGGAAAATAATGGCGTTCTCTTTCACGGTCAACTAATTTTTCCCACTCAGCAGCTAATTGTTGCCAGAACAGAAAATCAGTTTTTGCCTCGTTGAGCTTCTCAAAACATTGGCTTTGTGCTACTTGTTTTGCGGGTAGTTCACGGACAAGTTCATGTAGCCGCCCTTTCACTTCTCCCAATTCCTCTTGAACTTCTTCTATCCGACGGCGAACCTCATCAATTCCTTTTAATTGTAATTGTCGTTCAATAGATTCGATTTCTCCACGGATTTTACTTAGTTGGCTCGTTTTACTATTTTGATCCCCTTTATTGGCATCTAGCTCCTCTTGCAGTTCTTCTATTCGCATATGGATAGTAACTAGTTCCCTTTTTAACGAAGAAAGTTTGATCGAGACACCACTTAAATCATAGAGAAAATCAATATAACTGCGAGAAGCCACTAATGCTTTGTCAATAATTTCTGTCGTTAAGTCGATATTCAAGTGCATGCCTTGTTCGCGTAACAGTTTTTTCTCATTCTGAAGCTTATAGTCGACCATCTTCCATTCGTCATCAATCCGAGCAAGTTGTTGTATAGCATTCGTCCATTCTCTTCGTTTTTGTAAAATTTGTTCATGAATATCAAACAAATGCGTATCCGACGGCAGTTCCCTCTTCCAATCGTTTGCTTGCGTTAATTTTTCTTGATAATCTGCTAACTGTTGCCGCAAAAGTTCTAACTCTTGCTCAAGTTGTGCCAATTTTTCTTTCCATAATAAAATTTGCTCCCGTTGATGCCGCTTCCGTGATGTTCGACCAATATATTTTGATGGGCCATCCATTGGTGCATGACCTTTTAAACTACCTAGTGAATACGTCCCATCCACATCGATATGGAATCCTGTTTCATTTATCTCAAGTGGAATACTTCTAAGAACTTCATCAACAAGACGGGCTGAGATTGGACTCTCTTCATCTAAATCAGGCATTAAGTAGTCGGCTAACGTATATCCTAATAGTTGCGGGTTTGGCTCAATCACCGCATCTTCTGTCGGCTTAATTGCTTGTTCCGTTATTAAACTGTCCAATATACCTGTTTGCTTTAGTACTGCTTCAATCCGTTCTCTTTGCTCTTCTGTAACATGTTCTTGAAATTCAACAGCCGCATAAAATGGTAAGAACGCTTGTCCATCTTCCATAAGTTTCATCCGATGAATATTCGTACCTGCTGCCCGATCTGGTTCTACTATTTTTTGCGTTTTTATCCGTTCGAGCTCGGCGTCGGTCTCCTCAATCTCTACTAATTTATCAGCAATTTTATTTTCCGTTAGAGCAATATCTTTTTTTACATCTGCTTCATACGTATGAATCGCTGAAATTAAATAATCACGTACCGTTTCATAACGAGTTTCATCATATAACCCTTGAATTGCACGGGCTATGCGTTGTTGTGTTTCCTTTGTGAAAATGAGCTCCGGATGCCTTTCAATCCATTGAAAAATACCCGTTTCTAGTTCTTGATGTTCCGATTCAAACCATTCTTCTAAATGGTCTGTTTCTTTTTTCAACTCATCCACAATATATTTCTGATCGGATGATTGCCGTTGCAGTTTCATATGTTGCTCGGTTAAACGTACAATTTCCTCTGCCCGCTTTTCTAGTTGGTTTAATAATGTTTCGTGTTCCTTTGCTTCTTTTAACCAAACAGTAAAATCAAACGCATCCTTTTCCGAGCGTTCATAGTCACGAAGGTTTATTTCATGTTGATGAAAGGCAGATGTATCGGCATCAATGGATAGTTCAGCTAAGATTTCCTCTACTCTTTGCTCATTTTGGAGTAGTTCTGTTTCAAGTACTTCTTTTTTTCGCCAGTTTTCATGCAACTTTTTATTCAGATCGTCCCACTTTTGTTCTAATTTTCGTATTTCATTCGTTATCGATATAGCTTCTTCCCTTTTTTCACGGCGGTTCTTTTCTAGTGTCCAAACTTCATGGTTTTGTAAGGACGCTTGCTCTTGTTCAGCAATGGAAAGTTTTTGCTCAACTACTTGTTGTTCCGCTGTTAGTTTTTCAATTTCTTTTCCGTATTGGTTATAAGCCGCTGTCAATTCCGTTACCCGATGATGAGCCTGTTCTTGTTTGTTCTGCGCCTTCATCCAGTGGTCGATTCGTTCAGCTAAAATAAATTGATTATACGTATGGTACGTGGATTTCAAACGTTTGACAGAATCGTTTTCCCGTTCTAACTGTTCAATCTGTTGACTCGACTCATCCATACTTTCAATCGTGTCAGATAAATGTCTTAATTCATCATCCGTTAAAGGTGGTAGCGCACTTTCTAAAATTTCATAAATAACGGTTGGCTTGAAATCCTTCGATAATTTTGGACTCCGCAATTGGATGAGTAGTTTAATTAAGTCTTCATACGCCTCGGTTGATGAAAAACCAAATACGTATTTATTAACAAGCTCCATATACTCCCGCTGTGTATGGACAACTGTTCCACCACCTGCAATCCGATTTTCTAGTTCTTTTGCAGAAAGAGGAACATCTTCACCTAAATGCTTTTGTGTTAAGTAAAAATCAATACCGATGCGACGATTATCTTTAATAATAAAGTACCAAGATTTAATTCCTTTATTTCGCTTTGCTTGCATCCCGATTCCCGTTGTTATATATTGCTCGGTATTGCCCATTTTATATTCCATAAACAAATAACCTGTCCGCTCATCTCGGTCGACAACCTCTTTTTCTCCGAGTAAGTAATCTTCCATTCGCCGTGCTTTTGACCCGAATGGATCAAGGCGATCAGGTGTCTTTTTCCCATCTAATAAGACGGGGAGAAAACTTTGCATCGTGACCGATTTCCCTGAACCGTTCGAGCCTCGGAGCAATAATTTTCCATCCGCAAATTCAAAAATTTCGTTATCGTAATACCAAAAGTTGAGTAATCCAGCTCGATTCATTACCCATCTCGGTTCGGTCATTCCTCTTCCCCTCCTGCAAAATCTTTCGGATATTCACCAGCTAACACTGCCAATAATGGTTTCAACTTAATTAATGACGTTTCCCTATCGACCTCAGCCATCATCCAATCTTTCAATGCTTCCATAATCTCTTTACGAACAGATGGGGTTGGCTTTTCACGAAAATACTTTGACCAACCACGATCAAACTGGGCCCGAATCGTTTCAATGATTGTATCCAATTCTCCTTCTGTTAATACAATCTCCCCATTTTCTCGCGGTGAATATTGGTCAATATGGTCATGAAAATACTTTGATAGTTGTAAAATAATATCCGACTGCGCCTTCGCATCCGGGAATACTTGCTGATATTGCTTCGGTTCGGGATTTGATAAAAAGGCTGTATTTTTATAAACATGAAGCTTGTAATTACTATGATTTTCGATATCTTCAGAAAGACGGTTGCGGTACATTCGAATATATAAAAAGTCCGGATCTTGCTGGTCAACTCGATGAATACCCGGTGAAAAAAATAATTTTCGATACACTCGTTTTCTCCGTTCATCCTCTTGGTTCATTCGCCAATCTTCTTCCAATAATTCTTCCCAATTTGAATAATTGTGGAAGTCTTCCGGATACGACCGCATAAAATATCGACTGTATACCGTTGCCTCGTAAAGCACTTCCTGTTCTTCATCATGATCAAAACGACCTAAATCGCCATCAATAGTACGTATCAAATGAAAATCGAGCAATACTTTAATTGCCCGTATTAACGATTTCCGGTGAATATATAGCGTCCAATCTAATTCATTTTCACCTGGATAGCTTGCTTGAATTTCTTGACATAAGTCGGATAATAAAAATTGCTCATCGACCGATTTTCCTTCTAGAAACGCTAACGCACAACAGAAAATGGTATAATCCATCGGTTCTTGAAATTGTTGAATTCCCATCCAACGCTCTGGTTCAACAGGAATTTTCTCAAGCTTAATAAAATGTTGATGTATAATGAGACGCAACCCAAATTTATCATTAATATACCGGCGTAAAACTTTATCTCGCTCACGAATCAATTGATACCATTCAGGTTGTTCACTACGTAAAATCCAATAATGATTAAATAATAAATCTAATCCTTGAATCGCCTTTTCATCAAATGTGAGGGTTTGTTCTGTCGGCAACCTTTTCTCCCCCTATTTCAATATTTCAAATCGCGCATCTGGCATAGTAAGTACGCCATCATCGGATTGAACAGTAATTTGCTTATCTTTCGTTAATGACACTTTCACATTCATTCCGTAATCGGTTTTAACAATTCCATTTTCTGTCGTCATCGCTTTTGCAATCCATGTGAGTAACACTTTTCGAATAAACGGTTCAATTTTCCCCAATGCTGACAACTGAATAACACCATCTTGTATATAGCTCTCAATTAATCGTTGTTCTTTTCGACGTTCTTCTAAGTATAGACCCATTTGCCGTCTTTTCTCTTCTGTATTGGATGTCATTGCTCCCGGTTTTGTTTTTTCCCGATACCGATTTGTTCGCGGTTTAATTGTTAATAAAATAGGTTCCTCTTCCCACGTATCAGTGTGTAAGTTATCTGTTGTATCGTCCTCAAAGTGAAGATGTTGAATCGAGTTTGCCCCAAAAACAACCGAAGCTAGCTTATGTGCCTCTTCAATTGATTCAGCTTCTTGAAACCATTTTGCTAAATGAAGATAATCATTTTTTCGACTTCGGAAATGTTGTTGCCGCTCACCAATTCGTTGTACGTAACGGGTCATCCGCCGTATCATTTCATTTGTTTGCAATTGTAAAATATCTAGCTCACTTTGACTTGTGTGTGTTCCAAGAAACCATTGACATAAACTTTGCCAATACTCTTTATACTCAAGAAGCCAGTCCTCTTGATTGGATGAGACATCTTCTAGTCTCGGAATTGACTGTCGATGTTCAATTAATTTATTAAAAAAGGGATTGAGTGCCCCTTGGGATAATTCTTTTATCCGTTCTTGTATTTGAAGAGATGTCCTTTGTAGATTAACAATGAAATCACGTAAATAAATCGTAAATTGATTTTTATATACTAAAAAAGCTTCCGTTTGCATTCGTTGATCCGTCTGTTCACTATTAATGTAAGCAATGTAATCAGCGGTGCTCGTCCGAATCGTTTGGAAGTAGTGCAAAATATCTTCCCAAAGCCGCATATCTTCTTCAGCTTTGTTTGGGAGACCTCGCTCCAATTCCTTTTGTAGGTTAATAAGCACGTGTAAAAGCCGTTCAAATTGAGACCGCTCCAATGACCCTTGGAAAGAATCGTCTTGCTTCCGTTCAAGCGTAACGAGTAACCGTTCAATTTCAATCGTATATGGAGTCGGCTGATAACGAAACCGTTTTTTCTTATATTCCTCAATCGTTTTTGCATTTGTCATATCTTGTCTGGCAATTAAGTTGTTCCACTTTACTAGTTGGGCTAGCTGTTGATGGAGCTGTTCTTCCTGATAATCATGAAAGGCAGGAATTTGGCGCATATAGGCTAAAATTTCTTCCGGTGTAATAAAATCTCGCATCCGTTCATGTTGATGATAACAATAACGTAAAATCGTTCGGTAATGGCTAGCTGAATCCGCTGTTAAGTAACTTGCCTCGATAACCTTTTTCATTGTCACATCCAAATCGATCATCCTCATTTACTAGTCTATTACTACTATTTTATCGAAAAAGAGGAATGGATGGAATGGGGAACATTGGAAAGTTCAGCTTATTGCCTCGTTTTCTTGGCGACTCTACTCGTACTTGTTCGTCCATCTTCAACCATAACTATGATACAATAAGACAAAATGGGATTAGGAGTGACAAAATGGGTAACGTACAATTCGTAATTTTTGATATGGATGGTCTTTTATTTGATACAGAACGTTTGTATTATCGTTCTTTTCAAAAGGCTGCGAAAAAACTCGGCTATGAATTTCCATTTGAACATTATTTAAAAGTAGTCGGTGTCACCGATGACGAAGGGAAAAAAATTTTAGCTGAAATTTACGGGGAAGACTCCCTTATTTTATATGCCTTTGATCATTATCATGGTGAGCTTAATGACATTATTACAGAAGAAGGACTTTCGTTAAAACCAGGGGTAGAAAAATTACTAGACATGTTGGATGAGAAGGGTATCCATAAATGCATTGCCTCTTCAAGTTCACTAGAAGTCATTCGAAAATATACGGAGTACGCTCAAATCGCGGACCGTTTTGATTTTTTTATTAGTGGAACAGAAGTAGAACACGGCAAGCCGAGTCCAGATATTTTCTTAGAAGCGTTAAAACGTGGAGGTGTAACGGGGGAATTCGCACTCGTATTAGAAGACTCATTTCACGGGTTACAAGCAGCCGCCTCTGCCAATATTCGCTGTATTATCGTTCCTGACTTAATTGAGCCAACCGAAGAAATGAAACGCCAAGCATTTCGAATTTGTCGCGATTTAGGCGAAGTGGCCGAGATGATTAAAGAGGGGTAGCAATCGTTTGTCATGAAATTGCGTAGGTTTTTGATAGACTTGTAAACAATCTGTTTTAAGTCGCTGAATTTGAAGTCGGGCCCCCTTTTTCCGAAGTTTGCAAGTTGTTTCCGAAGTTGAGTCCCTTTTTCCGAAGTTTAGTTTTCTATTTCCGAAGTTTGTCGTTCTATTTCCGAAGATGATCGCTATAATTCCGAAGTTGGCTTGCTTTTTCCGAAGTTCGCAAGTTGTTTCCGAAGTTGAGTCCCTTTTTTCGAAGTTTAGTTTTCTATTTCCGAAGTTTAGTTTTCTATTTCCGAAGATGATCGCTATAATTCCGAAGTTGGCTTGCTTTTTCCGAAGTTCGCAAGTTGTTTCCGAAGTGGAGGGCTTTATTTCGTGTTGATTTTCCGAAGTTAGGAGTCTAGTTCCGGAGTTTGAGAGTTGTTTCCGAGAAATCTTTGGAAAATATATTACCGTATTTTTAGCAGCATAATGATTTTTTACAGATTTTGAGGTGTTAGCATTGAATATAGTTATGGACAAACCAATCAATAAAGATACAAAAACGTTAATAGATAAAGAGAATAAGAAGTTATGGACAGATACAACTCTACCTCTATCACTTCATGATGGTCTATCAAAGTTAACAAAAAATGAACTCGATACGATTCGAAAAAAATTACATATACCAAATGCAAGCGGATTAAATAAAGGACAATTGATTAATGTATTGGCGGACAAGATTCCTTTATTTATTAGGGAAGCATACTTTTACTTAACAAGTGATCAATATGCCCTTATTAAAAAAATCATGAAAAATGGCGGAACAATCTCGGCATCCCCTTTGAAAATTGAGCAAATTAAGTTTTTTCAATCGCTCGGACTATTTTTCACAGGCGTACATAATGGCGAGAAAATTTTCATCATCCCAACAGAATTGATGGACTCAATTGCTGCCGTAAACAATGATGAAGAAGTAAAAACTACCATCAGAAAAAATACCGAGTGGATCTACCTTACTCACGCACTAACATACTATTACGGAGCCGTCGAAGTTGAATTTTTAAGAAGTGAATTAGAAAAACACCGAAATGAATCACTAAATATTCATGAGTATATGGAGCAAACACGTCTTGCAATAGATTATTACAACTATTTTTGGGTAGATGACGATGGCGTGTATACACATTACCGGTTAAAAAAAGCGAATGATGTTTTAGCCGAACAGAGACGTCGAAATACAATTGACTATTACTCTTTTACAAAAGAAGAACTTCTAAAAGCTGGAGCGCCTAATTTTATTGAAAGTTCAACGGCTTTTAAACGTTTGGTAGATTTTTTAGTAAAGAAAATGGGAATGGCCCAAAACGAAGCGGACATGCTTGCAATGGATTGTGTTTATGCAGTAAAAGCAGGAACACAATTAGGAGAAATCGTTCAGTTTTTACAAAGCAAAGTTGAACTGGATACGATTGCATTATTAACAGAGTGCTCAGATATCCTCGTTCAGTTAACTAATCAAACGAAACAATGGGTTTTAAAAGGACACGCACCAGTGGAATTAAGCAAACAATCGATAAATGAGCAAAATTACCGAGAACCGCAGTATCGTACGGGGGGAAATCGACGTTTAAACGTGAATAGTCATACGGCGAAAAGTACGATTGTCAAGGGTAAAAAAATCGGTCGAAATGAACCATGCCCATGCGGAAGTGGAAAAAAATATAAAAAATGTTGTGGAAGGTAGATTCAACTGCCTTCCTTTTTTCGTAGCTATTTTGTAAGGGGACATATTGAAAAATAACCTTTCATGAATTTCTCTTATTTCAGAAATAACCTATCATACACTTCTCTTATCATGGGGAAATGTCGAATTTTGCGCTATTTAAAAACAGATATCCCTTGATCTATAAGCGTTTCAGCCAAATTCAAACAAACATTTGATTTAATATTTTCGGGGAAATATGTCGGAAATTGGTAGACGTTACCCCACCTTCCGTTCGTTTCCTGCTTCCAATCGCTTCCCCCATTCTTGCATCCACAACATAAAAAGTGCAACGGAAATACCGGTTAAATCTGCTAACACATCATATATATCGGCCCCACGTCCAAAAAAGAGCTGAACAAATTCTGTAAGTATCGCATACAAAAGCCCAGTTAGAAGCACTTGCCCCTTATTTACTCCTAAACCAATTAATAACCAGGCAAATATAAAAAACATGACGAAGTGTCCGGAAAACTCGAATCGGCTAACTTCCTGAACTGGATACATCAGATAAATATGACTCCAATCTGGTCTTGACGTAAAATTGAAATGAATCTCACCATGATATAGTAAAGCATCAACATTTGCCGTACACGTTCCTATAAAAATAACAATCATCCATAATACGAATAATACAATCATTTTTCTTCCTCTTCCTGCTTTTTACTATTATTATAGACAAATCAACACGATGATTATTCATCATTATGAACTTTCTCGGATGTTATACTATGCATGCATTATCGAATAAAAACTAAGCAAGAAGAACACTCAATTATTACCGTTAATGTTCTACCAACAAAGCGGGCAGAAAAACCCGAATGAGCATATACTATTCGGGTAAAATGACATATATTGTAATACCAAAAAACTAAACGGACTTTCTTTATCAAGTATTTTGCCCATCTAATCGTATTCTTTCCTAATTCCACAAAAAACAATCAAACCTTTTTCATCAAGTATCTTTATTCACATGCGGGTAATCCTACCCTAAAGATTAAACGATCCCCCAAATGATCGACCTTTTACTAATTGGAGTCCACGGATTATAAAAGCGGCTCCCATTTTGAACCATAACAAACATAGTCACGGCTAGAATAACAACAAAAAGCGCAATCGCCATATAGTCTCTCCGTTGAAAAGGCCTTGCATTATACCAAGTGCGTTTTTTCTTTTTCCCAAAACCGCGCAGTTCCATCGCATTACTAATAACCTCAATTTTATCTAAACTAGACAAAATTAGTGGAGCCAAAATGAATGATGCGTTTTTGATTCGTTTACCAAGGGAAGCTTTTTTGGACATATCTAATCCGCGTGCTTGTTGTGCCTTCGCTATATTTCGAAAATCCCTTTGCACGTCAGGAATATACCGAAGTGCAAGCGACACCGAATAGGCAATCCGATAACTAACACCAATTCGATTCAGTGAAGCCGCAAATTCACTCGGATGAGTCGTCACAATAAATAGTAAAGCCGCAGGAATAACAGTAAAATATTTTAACGTTATATTCAGTTGGTAAAAGAGTTGTTCCAAAGTAACATTGTATCTCCCACCAATTTCGAACAGAACATGACTAGATCCATAAATTTTCACACCTTCTTGTGGCGAAAAAATATAGATAGCAATATTATTAATGAGTAAGAAAACGAGAATAAATACAAGAACAACAAAAATGTCACGCAACTTTATTTTAGAAATATAAAAAATGATGATACTTAAAACAAACAAGAATAAGAGAATCCGAGTGTCATAGGTAAGCATTGCAGCAAACGACCATAATAAAAAGCAAATTAACTTCGTCGCACCTGTTAATTGGTGAATCGCAGACGTCCGTTGAATATAGGACAACATCTCATTCGCCATGCTCTCTCACCCCACGATCAAAGGCAATAAACCGTTCAACAAACTTAATAGGATTGGAAAAGCCAACACGTTCCGCTAACTCAAATAATGAAGTCTCCTTCAAATTCGCCTGTTCGATTAATTGTCCATCCGATAAAATATCAATACTACGCCCCTCAGCAATCTTTTTTCCATCACACAACACAATCGCCCGGTCTGTATACTCCAACATTAAATGCATATCATGGGTAATCATTATGATTGTGTAGCCCTTTCGATTCAATTCAACTAAAAACTCCATAATATCTGTATAATGGCGATAATCTTGTCCGGCAGTCGGTTCATCCAATATAATGAGATCTGGTTGCAAAACAAGAATAGACGCTATGGTCACCCGTTTCTTTTGCCCAAAACTTAGCGCAGAAATCGGCCAATTCCGGTATGGATAAAGACCACAAATCTTCAGTGCTTCCTCCACCCGCTCCTTCATTTCCTCTTCAGATAGTCCACGTGCAACAAGCCCCAGCGCTACTTCATCAACGATCATATGTTTTGAAATCATATGGTTTGGATTTTGTAACACCATCCCTATTTTTAAAGACCGCTCAGCAATCGTCTCATCTGTAATATCTTGCCCTGCAAATAGAATATTCCCTGAGGTTGGTTTTTCAAAGCCACAAATGAGTTTTGAAATGGTCGATTTACCCGCACCATTTTTTCCAACAACGCTCACCATTTCCCCTTTTTTGATAGAAAAAGAAATATCATGAATCGTCTCCTTTTCAGGAGAGTAGCCGAACGCAATATTTTTTAGCTCCAGAATTGGCTCTGTATCAAGCGGCACCTCTCGTATCTCTACTTCGTCATACCATTGTTTTATAGATTCACGAAAAAGATCTGTGTGAAAGCGGGAAAAATCGGCTGGGTAACTTCTAGCTGTGACTGTTCCTCCAGCATATTTTACTGCCTTCAAATAAAGCGGTTCACGAATTTTCACTTGCTCTAACGTATCTGTTGATAACAATTTATTCGGATCTCCATCCGCAATAATTTCTCCTCCGTCCACAACGATAATCCGGTCGACATGGCGGTAAAGGACATCTTCTAACCGATGTTCGATTATAACAACTGTTGTGTTCGTCTCTTTTTGAATTTGATCAATTAAATGGATTGCATGTTTTCCTGTTGCTGGGTCCAAATTTGCTAACGGTTCGTCAAAAAGAAGAATATCCACTTGATCAACCATCACACCTGCTAAGGAAACCCGCTGCTTCTGTCCTCCAGATAAGTGATGAACAGAAGCATCAAGGTAATTGTCCATATCAACCATAGTCGCAACTTCTTTAACAGTGCCCACCATTTCTAGTTGTGGTCTACAATCATTTTCGAGAGCAAAGGCGATGTCTTCCCCTACGGATAAACCAATAAACTGGCCATCCGGGTCTTGTAATACCGTTCCGACCATTTTAGATAGCGAAAAGATATTTAGCTCTTGCGTATCCTGTCCTAAAATTTTTAGCGAGCCTTGGATGTCTCCCTTGTAAGAAAATGGAATAAGCCCATTGATACAATGACCAATGGTGCTTTTTCCAGATCCGGACGGCCCAACGATTAACACTTTTTCCCCTTCATAGATTGTCAGATTAATATTTTTTACGGACGGTTTCTTTTGACTATCGTATTTGAAATAGAAGTTTTTGAATTCAATTACTGGTTTTTTCATGATTCTTCTCCTGCAAAACATTTTGCTTTGTTGTTAAGTTGTTGCTTTCTGTGGCTTAAAAAGCATTTTATCCTAAGGACCTTATTTCATTTATGCATCAATATCTAGGCTCCCTTTTTTCGTACGTGTTTTTGCGTAAAGAGCAAGTAGTAGAGTACCTAACACTCCGACAACTACCATATTTGAAATACCAATGCTTATACCTTGTAAGTATACTTTATTTGCCGGCTCTGCATAAATTAAAATGTCTAACGTTGGGGCTATGGCGAACCAACCGATTGCTTGAGCAATGACTTGAACAACATTAAATGAGGCGATTTTTTTCTTATTAAATACACCTGATTCGATGTCGATCTTTTTCGAAACAAGTCCAAACACAAAACCAACAAATAAACTAACTACAACCCAGCTCCACCAAATTGACCCGTAGAATATTAAATCTTTTAAGGCATGCCCGATGAGACCAATAAGTCCCCCTGCCACAGGCCCGAAAATGACAGCCATTAATGCTAAAAATGCATAGGTTACTTCAATATTCGTGTTTGGAATCCCGGTCGGTATTGATGAAAACCGACCTAAAATTACGAATACAGCCGCGCCAATACCGATGGCAACAATCGTACGAACAGACAAAGTTTGTTTTTTCATTTTATAGCTCTCCTTTTATTTCCTTTTTTATAGAAGCGAGAGGTTAGGTGTGATGACTGCCCAGAAGACTCGCTCGATGAACAGTGAATGTTGTCTTATGCTTTTTGCGTGATAAATACTTCTAATATGCTAGTTTTCAGATTTCTCGCTTTTTAAATGGATAAAAATGGTCTAAAAGCCTGGTTTTTCTTGATTCCTCGTTCGATTCATAGAGGCGTTCTATAAGGCCGTTTTTTCGTAATTCCTCACTTTTTCTGTTCTTAGAGTTAATCCTATAACCCCATTTTCTCGAAATTACTAGCTTTTTCGGTTTATAGAAAAACTAAAACCTCATATGCTATCAATTATAACTAATATCAACTACTTTCCGAATATGAATTTTCCAATTCAGTCCAGATTCAACATGATATGCATTCGCAAAAGAGCCTTGGTTAATCGCAACACCGATATTGTCCAATGAGTTTACAAAAAGCAATGGCTCCCCTAAATGACTGTCCGCAAACGAACGACCAAATGTCATAATGTTTTTATACACTTGACGAGTAGAATTTTCAATCGTCACTTCAAATGTATTCCCGTATTTTACATCTAATTGTAAGAATAACTCCCGACTAATATTCGTCCATAGGTTCCCAAATCGGATATCGAGAACATCAATTGTTCCACTAATGATTCCTTGCTCGAAGACAGCTTCTGTTAATGGTAACTGAACTAAGTCAGTGGGATTTAAAACAGGACCTACATCTTGAAAATGAATTTTCCCTGATGCTAATCTTGCTCCGGTATATGCATAAACGTCGCGGCCATGAAATGTATAAGAATGTCCGGAATTCGGTAGACGATTCACCGTTTCATCGATTTCTCTCACTTCATCAATTCCAATAAATTTTTGAATATGTGTAACGGTTCCGTTATCTGGAGTGACAATATAGTGATTACTCTTCGTTTTCACTACAATACTTTTCCGCTCTGAACCAACTCCTGGATCAACAACGGAAATAAACACCGTATTTTCAGGCCAATACGAAATCGTCTGAAATAATCGATAGGATGCATCCCAAATATTGTATTGGGGAATATCATGGGTCAAATCAAAAATTCGTAAATCTTTACTCACACTAATAGCCACACCATACATTGCCGCTACTGCACCATCACTAACACCAAAATCCGTTTGAATTACTAAACATTCTGACATACAAATTCCTCCAGTTAATAAAATTTTCCCCTTGGCCAGAGAGGATTCATTTCATTCGCGCGATTTAAAAATTGCATTAAAAAAACCACGTCCTTATCTACTACGATAAGGACGTGGTTTATATTCACGTGGTACCACCTTAATTCGCTATATGTTCACACAATACAGCCTTAATCAGTACGACGGCATCTTTGCCATGATACTGTGGTCTTTGTAACGAGGACCGAACTCGGCGGAACCTACTAATAGTAAAAACTATGTTCAGCACGCAACTCAAGAGCCATTGTTCAGATTTCTGTTTTTGCCTCTTTTCAGCTACAGAAGCTCTCTGTGAAAAACGATAAAATCTTACTTTCCCCTATCAACGTCTTTGTTAAATTATTTATATAATTTTGGATATCTGATATTTTTTATTATAGGCATTAATTCTAAAATGTCAACAATTAAATTTTACATTACTTAAAATTTTTCGAAGTAGACAACAGTATACTTTATTTCTATTTTTTTGTGATAATTCAATTCACATGCCACAGTTTATTTGTTAATGTATCTCCATTTTTCATAAAATCTTATTCTTTACCGTTAATAGCCTAGTAAAATCACAATACATATCATCACTTTTTAAAAATAATGTTGACAAGATTCCCAATATAATTTACATTAAATACAACTTCATAATCTGAACTTCTTATTGAGAGAGGTGGAGGGAAATGGCCCTTTGAAACCTCGGCAGCGGGCTCTTACTTGAGTACTGTGCCAAATCCATCAAGCAGTTTTTCTGTTTGAAAGATAAGAAGAGGATCATCATTTATTATGATATTTAACCTCTTCTTAGTTGGAAGAGGTTTTTTTATTTGCCATGTTCTCTATTTTGATTAGAAGGCGGCAGCACCTATGATTCCGACTAAACATAGTTGTTTTATTAAATTAAGTGAAAAGGAGAATGATTGATGAATGTTGATGGATTTTGGATACTAATCCTTGCTATTGGTTATACGATAACACTCATTATTGCTGGTCAATTTGCGAAAAGAAAGTCTACAAAGGCTGGAAATTATTTTGTTGCAGGAAGAAACTTTAATCGCTGGATTGTAGCTTTCTGTATAACCGGTTTGTTTTCTGGTTCTACCTATATTTCAATACTAGAACTGTCTTATTTATCGGGGATATCCGCCATATGGTATGGTGTTAGCGAAATGGCACAAATTTTTATTATTGCCTTTCTCATTATTGGTCCGTTTCGAAAAAAGATGCTTGTTACTGTAACGAGTTTAATTGGGGAAAAATTTGGTCGAATTGCACTTGGAATATCAAGTCTCATCACTGCTTTTGCTTTTCCAATGTGGTCTGTCGCTACAGCAATTGCCTTTGCATCCGCCATCCATGTTTTTACAGGTTTATCTCTTACTTTTTCAGTTGCCATCACTGCCATTCTATTATTTATCTACTTACAAGGTGGTGGAATGTGGTCCATTGCTTTTACACAAACTATTAATATGATTCTCTTTATAACCATGTTTATTATCGGTGTCGTCGCGTTTTTTATTAACCCAGGGTTCCATGGACTTAAAATATACGCTCTTGAAAATCCAATTATGTTTGACTTGAATAGTGTTGGTTTACAAGTAATTGTCGCTTGGTTTGGTACGTTCTTTGTCAATATTATCCTTGCACAAGCCGCTTTTCAAATGGCATTATCCTCGAAAACTCCAGAGGAAAGTCAGAAAGGAATGATCATTGCAGGGTTTCTAGCTATTCCATTTATTTTATGTGGCGTCTTATTTGGAATCGCCGCTGCAATTGTTGTCCCGGATGCACAAAAAGGGTTAGTTGCCATTCCACAGTATTTAATGACTGTTTTACCTGCTCCATTTGTCGGGTTATTTTTCCTAGGTGTATGGGCATGTGCACTCGGATGGGGAGCTCCTTGCCAATTTTCTGGTGCCACAAGCCTTGGGCGCGACTTTGGGCGTGCAGTCAATCCACAAGCAACCGAGTCTCAGCTAATTAACTATACAAAGTGGTCTTTACTTCTTTTAACGGTACTCATGGTTGGTTTCGGTATGCTGCGAACAGAACAATCAGCATGGTGGAATGTGTTTGCATGGACGATACGTAATGGAGCAACTTTTGCACCAGTCATTGCTGCTCTTTTTTGGCCAGTTGTCACGAGAAAAGCAGTGGTTGCTTCATTACTAACCGGATTTTCTAGTGGTCTACTTTGGTATCATCTTGGCGGATGGCAGCCAAATGATTTTTTCATCAATATTCATCCAGTCTGGGTAGGCAGTACAATAAATATTATTACAATCATTCTCGTAACTTTAGCTGATAAGAAGGCCAAATGGTTTTTACAAACGGGAAAAAATGCGAAATTTGGCTATCTCGCATTCATCTCAAGTATCATTTTCACAGGGTTAAATGTTATCTTCTTTGACACCTTTTATAATAACGGGTTAAGCGGGTTATTCATCTTTATCGCGGTAATCAGTTACTATATTTCTATCATTAGATTCATTAGACCGGTGGAAGAAAAAACACATGAAGTATCCATGATCCAACATATTTAGTTTTACGGAAAAAGTATAGCGCAATAAAGAAAACTCAAGACAAAAGAGAATTGAAGCGCATGTAGATCCGTAGTTGTACTTTTGCGTATAGGAAAGCAGAAAATTCATACTTATATATTAACCAAGTAAGGAGGGCAAAGATGAAAGCAAAATTACAATGGAATAACGATATTTCTTTTTCTGGTATAACATCAACCGGATATGAAATAAAAATCGACGGCTCAGAAGAAATGGGTGGCAAAAACGCGGGTAGCCGACCAATGGAGATACTTTTATATTCACTTGCTGGCTGTACAGGGATTTATTTCATATCAATATTACAAAAAATGCGTCTGAAACCAACTAACTTTTTCATTGAGTTAAATGGTCATCGGGCAGAAATCGAACCAAAACCATTCACGAAGATTGATATTCACTATATATTAGAAGGCAATGTACCAAAGGGAAAGCTAGAGCGGGCAATTACACTTACTCATGAAAAATATTGCTCTGTTGCACATACGCTTCATTCGACCTTTGCAATTAGTTATACATTAAATGGAGAAAACAAAGTAGCGTATTTATAAACCTTTTACAAAAGAATAATTCAGCAGGAACTGTTAACTAATTCTCCCGCTTCTTTTATGTTCATATCATTAAAAATAATACGATTTTTATCCCGTCAAAAAAGCAACCATAGAACTTTCCTATGATTGCTTTTTTTAATCCATTTATCGTTCGTTCAATTGACTCCAACAGGAAATTTCCATGATTACTTAAAACCATTCTAGACATCAAACCTTCACTGTTACACTCTTTTTCAACCAGTCTTTTCCTTCAATAAGACGAGCGACCAACATGCCACAAACAGTGTTTCCAGTTGAGTTTAGTAAAGTAGCTGGTGCATCAATAATCGTACTAATAACAGCAATAACTGGAAGAACTTCAGGTGGAAAACCGAACACACTTAAAATTAACATTTCACCGATCATCCCACCACTCGGAATTGCCCCCATAACCGCACCGACGAGGAATGCAACACCGATAATGCTTAAAATACTCGACATACTTGTCATATCTTTTCCAAATAAAAGGAATAAGAAAACAATTTTAAAGACACCGCCAAACACAGATCCATCTTTATGTGTATTCGCACCTAGTGGAACAATTGTCTCAGCAATATCATTTGGTACACCCATATCTTTTACGGCAGCGAGGTTAACAGGAATACAGGCTGCACTCGAACAAGTTGCAATCGCTGTGACAGATGGGGTAACCGCATTTTTCCAAAAGATGCGAATTCCGTTTTTCCCACCAGCAATAAACGCATATAGTGTGAAGAACCCAAAGAAGTACAAAATCGTTATTCCAATATAAAGCACAAATACCCTCGCATACCCACTTAAAATTTGTGGACCTAATTCACCAATAATCGTTGCAAAATAACATCCTAACCCAATTGGTGCATAGTACATAACAATTTTTACAACATTCATCATAATTGCTGTACCTGAAGATAACAATGTGGCAAGTGGTTTTCCCTTTTCACCCACCATTGCTGTTGCTAACCCAAAAAGAATGGAAAATACAATTAACTGAAGCATATTACTTTTCGAAAATAGTAATGAAAAGTCAGAAACAGTGAAAGTTTTCACTAATTGATCAAGTATCGATAAATCTTCAGTCGATTGACTAGCATCAGGCGTTTTCATCATATTCATTATCGCTGATGTATCAACACCTTTTAACGGGTCATAAACTCGAATTCCGATAAATCCTATAATTGCTGAAATCATGGCCGTTGCAAAAAAGACAAGCAAAATTGCACCCATAATTTTCCCTAGCCGCTTCATTTCACCAATATTGGCAATCGCTGAAGCTACACTAAAGAATACGAGTGGTACAATCATCATAAACATTAAATTTAAAAATAAATCCCCAAAAGGCTTTACGACTGCTGTATCTTGTCCAAAAATAATCCCTGCAATCCCACCAATAATAATGGCGAAAAGAAGAATCACTGTGGATCTATAATTTTTTAACAACTTCGCCAAGTTGTTCACCCTCTTCTATTCTTGTTTATACAAAATCTCACAAGCCATATTATATAATAACCTCGTCATCCTGTCGTTAGTTTTTTTTCAGTGTTAAAGGAATGTAATATTTCCGAGAAAATAGTCGAAATTAGGCGATGCACTTTTTTATAAAAACAAGCATAGCAATTACTTGTGCACAATTCAATCAAACGTTTAATTGAAATTGATGAATCTCACTTTTGATAGTGGGATTCTCATATATATCAGTGTTTACTTTTCGCACCTTCTTACATATTAGTAATATAAACTCAATTTTTTATAAATGCCACCCTTTAATTAAAGTAAGCCCCTAGATTAACTCATTTTTTTCAAAAAGGGAGGTATTTTGCCGATAACAGGTTTTGGGGAAACTTCCAATTTCTGTAACTACAGAAGATGCACTAAGAATATTAGCACTGTTACCAACTGTTAGGAATAAGTTGGGCCGTTTAGAAGAAAAGTTTAATTATTCTATTGTCAGTGATGCCTTCGTTCAAATTTTATCTTTAAGTGAATCTGTTGAATCTACTAGAATTGAGAGAACTCAAGTTACCTTTTCTGATATGGTCAAGGAAAAAAACAATAAAAACCCTCGATGGAAAGTACGTGAAGTAAATAATTACCAAAAGACATTTGAATAAGGATATGAGAGAATTAAAGTGGATTTTTGGGGATTCCTTCTTGTCGGAAATCCCCATTTTCAATTGTCCTCCGCAAAACACGTAAATCACTTTTACACATGAAACTTTGTGGCTATCCTATTCCGTTTTTAATCGTCCTTCTCGGTAAATAAAAACCTTATACTTCCAAGGCTTTCAACATTTCTCCATTTTCTAAATGACGAAGCTCTATTTTTCCATTCTCATACACAGCGAACGAGCTTGTCCGATCTTTCGGAATTGTTGTGCTGCCTGGGTTTAATAAAATGATGCCATCACGCTCTTTTAGTACTTTTACATGCGTATGTCCTGAAACTACTACCCGGCAACCAAGTTCTTTTGCCTGTGCAATACGTTCTTCCTCTGTTTCTTCATAACCATGAATGATATAGAAACGAACATGATCAAAATCTATTACCCGTGACTTTTGTGAAAGGTCATGTTCAAGAACCATTTCATCAACATCTGCATCACAATTCCCGCGTACATAGACGATATCTTCGCGTCCTTGGAGGAGTTCTGTTAATTTTTTCGGATCATATGTAGCTGGAATGTCATTTCGAGGACCATGATAAAGGACATCTCCAACATGGATAATTTGCTCACAATCTTTTAAGTACTCGAGTGCCTGAACGGTATTGTCATAACCTCCATGTGTATCACTAATAAAACCTAATTTCATTTTTCCTACCTCCTAATTCCGTAAAGTTACATTTATTATAGCGTAAAAGCATTGGGAACTTAAGATTTTCTGTATCTCTAACATCGTTAATTCAAATATGTAAAAAAGATGAACACATGAATCTATTCTGCCTCACTTCTTGGCACTACCTACATTCTCCCTTTCATCAAAAGAAGAACTTATCTGCTTAACTTTTACTTAACCATGTATATTCATGAGTTTGTCTTTTTTAAATTTATGTCTTGAATTACTATGATAGATATAGTACTATATATTTAAAGTAATTGGACAATAATAGTACTATACTAGAGGTGACAACATGGATGGAAAAGTATCTGCTGATTTACTTCGGGGCCATACGGATACAATTGTCCTCGGAATTTTAATGAAAGGCGATAATTATGGATATGAAATATATAAGACGATTATTGACAAAACCGATGGGCTTTATCAATTAAAAGAAGCCACACTATATTCGAGCTATAAAAGGCTAGAAAAAGATGGTTGTATCATAGCTTATTGGGGTGACGAAACACAAGGTGGACGGAGGAAATACTACAGCATTACTGACAAAGGGATAAAACGTTATCGACAAAATAAAATTGATTGGGAATTTACACAACAAATATTAAATAAATTATTGGAGGAGGAATAAAAATTGAATACAAACATTAATAAGTATATAGATGATTTGTTCAATGGTTATGAAGAAACAGCGGAACTAAACGACTTTAAAGAGGAAATCACATCAAACTTACAAGCAAGAATTAACGATCTTGAGAATAAAGGGTTAGACACGAAAACTGCTTTTACAAAGGCGATTGCTGAACTTGGAGACATAACATCCATTGCAGATGAAATTAGTAAACAAAAGCGAAATGAATTAATTGGCGAAATGTATATTGAAAAAGATAGAAAGATTGGAATGAAACATGCAATTGGCTATACGCTTGCTGGTAGTGTGCTTATCTTTGGTATCATTACATGTCTTATTACTTATTTCTCAACAAACAATATTTTCCCTGCAATTTCAAGTTTATTACCTTTTGTCGTACCTGCCGGCGCATTGTTTGTTTTCTTAGGTCTGACACAAGAAACATCACGTTTGTACCCAATGTCATGGAAACGCGCGTTGATTTATGCAATCGCCACTGCATCCGTTCTTTTTGGAGTAACCATTTCTATCTCTCATTATTTTTTAGATGGTCATACATGGGTCGAAGTTCTTGGCATATTCATTCCATTTGTTATTCCAGCATTAGCTGTTCTTTCAGTCCTAATTCTTACAGAGAAAAAACGTTACAAACCGTGGATTATGGAGTTGTATAAAATAGAAATGAGCCATTATGCAAATAAATACAGTAATCCAGAACAGAATGAAAAAAGAGGATTGCTTTCTGGTGCACTTTGGGTCGGGGCCTTTACTGTGTTTGGTCTCATTTGGCTATTAACTTCATTAAAGTACGCGTTATTTGTATTTCCTTTTGCCATCGTGGCAGAAATATTAATTGAATATCGGATGGTTGCTAAAAATTAATTCAGCGGGGGGACTCTCCGCTGTTTTACTATATTTTTATGCTGTACTTTTCATTTTTTCTTAAAACATCAACTTTTGACTACCTTTTTCGATTTTTCATATTTTTATTAAAAACCTTCATAACAAATATTTGCAAAGATGCCCGCGATTAAAATGGTAATGCTTGAATACATCACACTCTGTAACCCAAGTGTTTGGTAACCAAGTAAAATAATAAATCCATCTAGTAAAGCAATAATTAACCCAATATTTAGTGGCGTCACTTTTGCAATAAAATAAGCAATTAAGTCTGTCCCACCCGTGCTTGTCTTATACCGAAGCATGAGCCCTACAGCAATACCACAAATACCCCCACCTAATATGGCGCTTAACCAAATGGGAAGAGAAAACTGATAGGGTGCCAATAAATCAATAAATATGGCACACACAATCATCCCGTACACACTCCCGTGAAATTGGGTACGGTCTTTCCACCATGCGAAAAGAATGAGTGGAATACTTAACAAAGCGGACCATAAACCTGCTTGAAAATCAAAATAATAATGTAAAATGAGTGCCAACCCAATTATTCCCCCGTCAAGCAAATGATGTGGGACTAGAAATCCATTAATCCCGATTGCTAGTAGAAAACAACCAATGACTAAAGCTGCCATTCTTCCAAAAATGGTAATCCCCCCATTTGTATTGAACTAACATTATATGATTATATGAGGATTTTTAAAAAATAGAACTCGTTTACAAGTGTTCGGTAACTTTTGGTTGGGTTTTCCCGTTTTGATAGACGTTGCAAAAAGATTGTTTGTTAAAGCTTAAAGAATAGAAAATACTGGCGTGTTTCCAGTCTTTTTCCATAGAATTGGGATATGTGTTTCTAGCAACCCACATTCGAAAAAGGAAAATGTTTCGTCATCTTCCTTTTAAAAACATAAATATCGTTTTCATTTCTCAGGAATATTTTCTCTTGGCACATAAAAATAATGGCCATCAATTGCCCATTTATAACAACTATGGAGATGATTCAAGGAAAATAAACGACTTAAATCCATCAAAATAAAAAAGCTAATCCCCATCACCGAGAACCAGCTTTTTATGATCATGATGCACCTAAAAGCACCCTTCCATTACGTATGGGATACAATAAATTCTCCATTTCCTTCTAACTCGTAGGACTTTACTCCTTGTGGCAAAATAAAGTGCATTCCCTTTTTCAAGTCAAAGCTTTGTCCATCAATCAAAAGACGAGCTTCCCCTTCGACAACACTTACTTGCAAGAAATCTTCTTTTAATTCACGTGTAGCTAGTCCTGCTAATGACCAATGATAAACGGTAAAGTATTGTTCTTCCACAAGTTTCTTTTCAACAAGACCACCGAATGTTTCTTCTGTTTGTTCAACGGCCGCGTCCTTATGGGGTACCATTGCGACTTGCTTCGATCGTTCCAGATGGAGTTCACGTTTATTTCCATTTGCATCCGTTCGGTCATAATCATATACACGATACGTAATGTCAGAGCTTTGTTGTGTTTCGAGAATAACAATCCCTTTTCCGATAGCATGAATCGTTCCACTTGGTACATAAATAAAATCGCCGGCCTTCACTTTCACCTTGCGTAACAACTTGTCCCACTCACCATTATCTACCATCGTTTCAAATTCCTCATGAGTTTTAGCATGATGGCCTAAAACAAGTTCGGCATTTTCCTCCGCATTTAATATGTACCAACATTCCGTTTTTCCATAAGGGACACCTTCTACTTCACGAGCAAATTCGTCATTTGGATGAACTTGTACAGAAAGATCATTATTTGCATCAAGTATTTTTACAAGTAGCGGATAATCACCATCGCTTTTTTTGTTAAAAAGTTCACCATGTTCATTCCACGCATCAAGCAATGTTTTACCAGCGAGCTCACCATTTTTTATCATACTTGGGCCATGTGGATGAGCTGAAATTACCCACGCCTCCCCTGTGTGGTTCGTTGGAATTGGATAGCCATAATCCGTTTTTAACTTTTCCCCTCCCCAAATTCGTTCATGAAGAGTTGGTTCTAGAAAGATTGGTTCGTTTTGGTACAATTGGATCACCTGCTTTTATTTATTCACTAGAAAAAATAACAAAAAGAGGAGCAAATCCCGTTTCACGAATTGGAATGCGTTCTCTTTTAAAAATAATTACTTTGTGAAATCATTCCCTATTAGTGTACCCTAGTTCTGCTCCCATTTCCACCATTTCATAATGATGTATGGCAAGGAATCCAATCTCGCATTGCAGCAAAAATTTTGCCCTGACTGACGCTCTCAAAATATGTCGCGTAATCATTTACAATAACATTGAGCCTTTCTATCCTTACTTCAGTCAAAAATCATTTGATGATGGTTGGTCGTATTTATTATGGAAAAATAGATAATCGTTGACTTTTGTTTTTAACTTAACTGCCTTTTAAGATTCCCTAGTTCCCTTTCATTTCGAACGCTTTTTCCCAAATAAAATCTTGATCTCTTTCAAGCGTCTTAAAACGTTCTAATATTTCTTGATGACGCTCTTCACTTTTCAACTCTAACTTTTGCAAATTTTGTTGTGTCTCAAGTAACTCTTGTTTTATTTCTTTTTGTTCAACCTGAATAGAACCAACCATTGTTATTAGTTGCGATAACATACTCTCAATTTGATTTTCCTTCATATTCCCTCATCTCCTATCAACTATTATATCCGAACATGAACTTCATATAAAGGAACATTTGTTCTATTCATCATTAATATAATGTACTTTTATCAATATGTCAATAGTAAAATTATAATTTTCTGATATTTAATTGGCTTACATTTCTTCTGTTTAAATTCCCTACCAACCTCCATTCATTTTATCAAAAATTTGATTTTTCATAAAATAAAAAGAAGAATTTTCAATCATATCTATCATTTATTAAAAGGAATATAGTACTATAGTCATATAAGAGATAGGGAATATTCCAGACAGAAAAAGAACTCTAGTAGAAGCAAATGATTTGCCAAAAGAGGTTCTTTAAATCTAGGAAATAGCCCAAAAGATAGCTTGATTCGAGTTTTAGGAGGAGTTCACTTGTCAAAAAGTACACGATTTCTCAATGTATTTATTGTTTGTCTATTTTTACTCGGGCTTCCAAGTGGGGCTTTTGCCAACAGTCCGAAAGTGCAAAACAATGAAAAAGAGACTGAGCAACTGCAAGAAAGACTAAATTTAGCAACACCTAAGCTTAAAGACAAAACAAGTATGAATGATTTTAAAAATCCAAACGACTATCTACTCATCAATCCGGGAAAAAACATCCCCACACTTACCGATAGCCGAGATACAAAACATACTTTAACATACGAGTCGACTACTTCATACTCCACATCTGAAATGTTGATAAATATATTACATAAAAGTTCAAACGATAAAACGAGAGACGAGTATTTGACCATTGAGTTCTTTACAAATAAAAACGGAACATTACACTTTGTTGGCTACCGTGATATCGACTTATCGTACTACACTGGCACAAATAAAGTTAGCACAATTATTGATAAAGCAGTCTACAAAAATGATCCATACATGTATATTCGTGTAGGCATATCTGAAAGTAAATACGATGAATATTATTCCGATGTTTCTTATTTTAAAGTTGCCAACCCTTTTTATAAGAATAATACAGGCAGTGGAGCAAGTGCAAAATACTACCAACTAATTAGCAATGAATCAACGAATGGGGATGCTAGCGAAAGCACCGGTACTTTTGCGATTAATAATGACGCCTATGCTTCTAGTAAAAATTTACAAGAAGATGCCTATCGAATGGATTATGTCGTTCCATTTGATACGAAAATATATGCCCATCGAACGCTAAAGAAAAATGCTAGAGCAGTGCAAAAATTATACAAAGAAGGAGATACAAAATCCTTTTATGTTTATAATATTAAGACTGGCTATTATTCTTCGAGACCAGCAACCTTGCTCTACAGCGGTACCCATTCCAATATTTGGGTAAATAATAATGAAATTACTGCTGATGATGCAAAAAAGCTCGGCCAGGAATTTGATAGTAAAATTTTCAATGCAGTTGTTAACAATTTTGGAACTCCATCAGATATTGATCAAAACGGAAAACTAGACATTCTTTGTTATGATATTCAAGATGGCTTTAGCGATTATGGTGGTTATGTTGCTGGGTACTTTTCACCACTGGATTTATATGATGATAAATATTCCAATCGTTCAGAAGTATTTTACATCGATACATACCCACTTATGGGGACTGGTTCGAAAAAAGATGTTACAGAAGCTTATTCCACATTAGCTCATGAATTTCAACATATGGTGAATTTTAATCAAAAAGTTTTCGTCCAAGGGTTGGAACAAATGGATGTGTGGATGGATGAAGGCTTAGCCATGGCGGCTGAACAAATTTATTTAGGCAAAGCGTTAGATCATCGGATTAGTTATTATAATGAAGATTCAAGTATTACAAACGGCCACTCATTACTTTATTGGGACGAGTATGGTGATGTTTTAGCCAATTATTCTTTATCTTACTTATTTATGCAGTATGTAAAAGCTCAAACAGGGATTGGAGATAGAACTTTTAAGGAAATAATTAATCAGCCTTACAATGATTACAGAGCGATTGAAGCGATTGCCAATAAATATATAAGCAACAATCTTACATTTGGTAAATTGATGACGAACTATCGCGCTGCACTTGTGTTAAAAGAAAAAACGGGTCTCTATGGATTTAAAGGTGATCCGACTTTTAACGATATTAAAGTGAAGCTATATAACGGTAGTAGTAAAAACTTACGAGGCGGCGGTGCGATTGTTAGAGAGTTACAATCAGAAAGTGACTTCTCTATCCCAGCATATAAAGGAACAGATATTACGTATACGTTGCTTCAAGCACAACAACAAAACGTGCCTCCTATACTAAAGACACCAACTGTCAGCGAAGTAGGCGATAGTGATACAAATGTCAAAGGAACAGCTGATCCAAACGTGACAATTATGATTACAAAGGATGGAAAAACAATTGGCTCGGCAAATTCAACGACAACAGGCAATTTTTCCGTTTCGATTGCAAAACAAAAAGCTGGGACAAAGTTACAAGTATACGCAACAAAAGGCCCGTCAAACAGTAAAGTAGCTACTGTTACTGTTAAAGATAAGACTGCACCTGCTAGCCCGAAAGTTAACAGTGTTAGTGATATGAGCACCGTGGTATCTGGTACCACTGAACCTAGTGCAGTCACTACTGTTACGGTCGGATCTTCTATCATCGGTTCAGGCAAGGCTGATAGTAAAGGAAGCTTTTCCGTTCCTTTAAAAAACAAGCTAAAGGCTGGGACCAAGCTTGTTGTCTACGCGACCGATCAAGCGAAAAATAAAAGTAAAGGTTCAACGATTATCGTCACTGATAAAACCGCTCCGGCTCCTCCTTCTGTTAACACGTTCGGTGACAACCAAACGATAATTACCGGAAAAGCCGAAAACGGTTCTAAAATCACCATTAAAAATGGGAAAACCCTTCTCGGCACTGCAACAACGAATAATGGCAAATTCTCGGTGAAAATTAAGTCAAAACAAAAAGCGGGCACCACATTAACTGCCTATGCTACTGACAAAGCTGGGAACACAAGTAAAGGAAAAACATTTAAAGTTGCCGACAAAACCCCTCCGGCAACGCCAACTGTAGGCACCGTAACTTCAAAATCAACAAAGGTGACTGGAAAAGCGGAAAAGGGTTCAACCGTATACGTGTACAACGGTAATAAATATATTGGTAAAGGAACAACAAGTTCAAAAGGCAACTACACTGTTCATATAAAGAAACAGAAAAAAAGATCTACCTTAAAAATCTACGCAAAAGACAAAGCAGGGAATAAAAGTAAAACGAGGAGTGTGAAAGTTAGATAGATAAATTGTCGATGGAAAGAAACCTCTGTTCCTATACAAAAAAGGAACAGCTATGACGAAAACGACCACTTATAAGAAGGGTCGTTTTCTATTTCACATCAACACAATATGGCAGCCCCAATAAAACCCAATTCTTTAACTATTGCGTTTACCTTGACGTATGATTTTAAGCAGGTGTATACTTTTAAAAAAACTAAAGGCATATTTTTTTACGATAAAAGTTGCACAAGGGAAACTTTATTTTACTTGTCCACATGTCTAAGGGGTGAGAAACATGGGTGCTGATAAAAAAAATTCACATGATTCACAAGGATGGTTACGATATAGTGACAATGTGAGTCTAGAGGAAGTTCATCATACAATAAAAATTCCACATAACGGAGGTTTTTGGAAAAAGTTTTTTGCTTTTGCTGGCCCTGGTTCATTAGTAGCTGTTGGTTATGTAGATCCAGGGAATTGGGCTACTTCCATTGCTGGTGGTGCAAGATTCGGATACTCTTTACTTAGTATTATCCTTATTGCAAACTTAATGGCCATGTTATTGCAATCATTATCGGCGAAATTAGGGATTGTAACAGGTCGAGACTTAGCACAAGCGACAAGAGATGCAACGGGTCCGAAAACGGCATTTTTCCTATGGATATTAACCGAACTCGCGATTATTGCAACAGATTTAGCCGAAGTGATTGGTTCAGCCATCGCGTTAAATTTACTTTTTAAAATTCCATTACTTGTTGGTATTGTCATTACAACAGTTGATGTGTTGCTATTACTACTTTTGCAGAAAAAAGGGTTTAGAATTATTGAGTCGATCATTATTGTACTGATGATCACCATTTTTAGCGTATTTGTCTTTGAAGTTATTATTTCAAAACCAGAAATCACTTCATTACTTGGTGGATATATTCCAAAAGCAGAAATCGTCACCAATTCAGAAATGCTCTTCATATCACTCGGTATTCTAGGAGCAACCGTCATGCCGCACAATCTATACCTACATTCATCGATTGTTCAAACAAGACAGTTTAAACAATCAGAAGAAGGCAAGCGTGAAGCGATTCGATTCTCTATCTTGGACTCGACCATCTCCTTATCTATTGCCTTTTTAATTAACTCAGCCATTTTAATATTAGGAGCAGCGGCTTTTTATGGCAAGGGACTAAACGTATCCGAAATTGAAGCAGCTTATCAACTATTAAGTCCGACAGTCGGTGTAGGTATTGCCAGTACTCTTTTTGCTGTCGCCTTACTCGCATCGGGTCAAAATTCAACCATTACCGGAACATTAAGCGGTCAGATTGTTATGGAAGGTTTTATCAAGTTACGAATTTCCCCTTGGTTGCGTCGTATTATTACCCGATTACTTGCAGTGATCCCAGCATTTATCGTCACTTGGATTGCCGGGGCTAAAGGAACTGGTGAGCTATTATTATGGAGTCAAGTTATACTTAGTCTCCAACTCCCTTTCGCCATTGTTCCATTAGTAATCTTTACAAGTAGTAAAGAAAAAATGGGAAATTTCGCAAATGGAAAGTGGACGAAAATCCTAGCATGGACAATTACCTGTTTAATCATTGTCCTTAACGTATTTTTAGCTTCTTATATATTTATTACCGGCCATGAACTAGGATAAAGCCTTTCCCATTTTAGAGAGTTTACCTAGTCATTGAAATCATAGTTACCTAATTCTATATCCAATCCATGCTAGAATTGTTTTTAAAAGAGAAGGAACGTATTTCAATATCATCATTTATGAACACAACTAACAGGATTCTGTTATACTAAAGTGAGATTTTTCAATAATAAGTTGCTGCTTTCAAAATCCATAGTTTGTTACGCGGTGTAATTTTTAAGGAGGATTATCGTGAGCTCAATAAAAAAGATTTCATTAGGACTATTACTCGTAGCAGCAATGACATTAGCTGCTTGTGGAAAAACGAACGAGTCAACCACTCAATCGAATGATCCATCTTCCACAGCACAACATACAAAAGATGACGCAACTGGCAACTCGGAGCAAGAATCAAAAGACAGCGCTAGTTCGAGTAACTCTGACCAAAATGCAGATGGTAAAGAAAGCTCATCAGCTCAAAATGACGATGGAACAACCAATCAAGTAGAGAACACATCCGGCACAAACCGTTCGGGACAAACGAATCAAGCCCAACCATCCACTAAATCAAATACAAAAACATCAAGAAGTGAAAGCAATAAGACCAATATTTCAAAGGACCAATATCTCAAAAAACTTAATGAAATGGAAGAGGCAGATCGAAATACCGAAGATGGAAAAACAATGAAAAATATGGTGGAACAAGAGGAATTACGGTTTAAAAAGTGGGACGCTGAACTGAACAAAATCTATGGGATACTAAAAGAACAGCTCACGAAAGAACAAATGAATAACTTACGTGAGGAACAACGAAACTGGATTACACTACGAGATAAAGATGCTAAAGAATCAGCCGAAAAGTATAAAGGTGGCTCTTATGAATCGTTAGAATATGTAGCGACACAAGCAAGTTTGACAAAAGAGAGATGCTACGAACTAGTTGCAAAGTATATGCACTAGGCTTAGGAACTTTTACCTGGGCTCTATTTTCACTCTAACTAGTAAGGGAAATTCCTATTGAATCGTTCAAGTTTTCAAAGATAAGAGAAAGATGTTTTACTATCCAAAAGAAGCAGAAGTATCGCTGCTTCTTTTTCCTTTGTTATAAGTGATAAAAGGAGTTTAATTACATATTTGTATGACGTATGATTTAGTGAATTTTTGGCAATGATGAATGTTATCCAATATAATAGAATTAGATTCTTCTATATTGGCAATTTTGTTGAAAAAGACTGCTCTAACTATATCCTATTTGTCAGATGGAAAGCTAAGAAATTTCATATGTACCATTTTACTCATCCATGAGCTTTTCCAGACCGACTATTGGCAAAGATTAAGAAAATTGGGCAATTTTTACCCGTACACGGACAATTTACACCCCAGCCCTAAGATATACATTTTGAAATCCTTTTATAAAAACGATCAATTTCCCTAGTGAGGTGAATATAATGGAAAAATTAGAAGAAACCAAAGACAGGGTCATACTAGATAAAATGAAAAAAAAGATGAATAAAATGGTAAGTGAGTACCAGAAGTTCTGGCAAGAAATAGAACTACCAATTTCCCTAGCGGATGGACTTACAAGATATACGAAAGAAGAATTAAGTCACATTCGAAAACGACTCAACCTGAAAAATGCTAGTAGTTTAAACAAAGCGGATCTCATTCATTTGTTAGAAAGCTCTATTCCATTTTATGTAAAAAATCTCATCCTCAATATGGACCAAAATCAATTTTCTCTTTTAAAAACGATGGTCCGCCAAAAAGGAGTAATGACAGATCCTAATCTAGATTTGGATAAATTAAAAATTTTACAGTCGCTCGGTTTTATTTTCTTCGGAACACATAAAGGAAAGAAAACATTGGTACTTCCAAAAGAACTAATTGATCCCCTTACGTTAATTGTTAATGATGCAAAAGTTATTGCAATCATAAAAAGAAACACTCAGTGGATTTTACTTACACAAGGAATGCTTTACTATTATGGAGTAATGAGCATGCAGATGCTTTTTGAAAAACTAGAACAATATATGAAAGAACCAGTGAACAAATTTGAATGTTTAAAAGTTCTTCACCTTGCGCAGGAATATTACCTAGAATTTGACTGGCATCGGGATGGATTAACCCATTACCGTGTAAGGGACTCTGAGACAATTATCAATGAACAAACGATGCGAAGAAGTGTCGATTACTATCCATTTACAAAAGACCAGTTACTAACAGCAGGAAAGCCAGACTTTGCCGAATGGAATGAAAGTTCGAGAGCATTCCTAACCTATCTACTACAAACCTATGAAATAACAAAGGACGAAGCAAGAGAAATTATCCAAGATTGTGTGTACACTGTTCAAGAAGGAGAAAACCCACAAGAATTATTTCATATCTTACAATCCCGTCTTGAATTTGACGATCTAGATTCTTTACAAACCTGTATGAACTTTATCACGAATCTTGCAAACAACACAAGACAATGGTTTCTTAAAGGGTACTCATCAACTGAATTATTCGAGAAGGAGAAAAAGTTTTTGAATCCTCTCCCAACTAGTCCAAAAATGACTCAGGATTCCATACCATCAACAGTAAAAGTTGGAAGAAACGACCCTTGTCCATGTGGTAGTGGGAAAAAGTACAAAAAATGTTGTGGAATAGTGTAGGAAAAACGATTTTAGACACTGAATGCCATAAGACTCACTTAATGATTGATACCGAAACATACGAGGCTTTTAGGCTTTCATTTTCCTACAAACCAGACAACCTCTATTGTCACAAATAAGAAAAGTAACCATCCGTTTCTCGGCCAGGGATAGGATAGGTTACTTTTCTACTTTAAATTCGCTACCACTAGGCAACCTTCAATTCGATTGGCCATGAGATGAGCGTCTAGAACCTTTCTAGATGACCGTTTTCGTCTTTTTCTTAGCAATTTGGCCGTCTATAACTTTTTTTCGACTTTGATGTAATGCTCCCAAGCCGTCCTTGTGCGGTTATACGTATAGGTAAGTAAAAATTGGATATTTATCCTTTCATTGCAGCCAAAAAAGGAGAAGCCACAATCACTTCTCCTTTTTTCTCATAGTCATATGTTTATTTTTCTATTTTCACTTCAACCGTACGGACTCCCCAGTTTCTTGCTTGCTTTTCGGTTGGGAAGTAAATATCAATTTTCTTGCCTTTTATTGCTCCACCTGTATCGCCAGCAATCGCATGACCGTAACCTTCTACATACACTTTCGTACCAAGTGGAATCACTTTAGGATCCACAGAGATTACTTTCACTTTCGGGTTTTTCTTCAAATTAATTCCTGTTGCTGTAACGCCAGATCCCCCTGCACTTTTAACCGTATATGCAGTTGAGGTAACCTTAATCGTCTTTACAGATGTCTCTTTTTGTTGAGTTGCTTCTTTTTTCACAGGATCCTTTCTTACTTTGTCAGTTTCTTTTGAATTTACCGGTTGTTCCTTTTGATTAGCAACTACCTTCGTTTGATCCTCTTCTTCAGGTTTCTCAGGCTTAGTTGCTTGGGCTTCCGTTTGTTCGTTTGTTATGGTAGAATCCGGATTCTTTGCTGATTCTTCCTCGGAAGCTTGTACATTTGTTTTCTCAGTTGATATTTCTGTATCTTTTCCATCTGTTGCCCGAGCTGAATTTTCTTCTAGAGTATCATTCGTTGCTTTCACTTGCACTTCTTCTTGTTTGGATTCTGCGGATGCTTTCTCTGAAGTACTATTCACTGCCTCCGCTTGTTTTTCTAATTGATGCGACTGCTCTCTCTTTACCTGTTTATTCGAAGTTTCATATTTCATAGGTTTTCCATTAGAAGAACCCACACTTGAATGGGTTGCTGCTACATCAGCCGCGTCAACCCCAGGTATAGTTAAAACTTGTCCAATCGTAATCAAATCCGTTGTTAAGTCGTTAGATGCTTTTAATTCATGAACAGTAGTACCATACTGGCGTGCAATCCTCCAAAGAGATTCACCTTTTGTAACAGTATGTATATATTTTGTTTGTAACACTTGCCCAGGGTGGATCACATCAGATGTTAAATTATTAAAAGTCAATAGATTATCGACGGTCGTTTGATGACTTCTTGCTAGACTCCATAAATTGTCACCCTTCTGCACGACAACTTCCTCCGCAGATGCAGCTGAGGTCCAAATACCCATACTAGCAATAGTCGCCGCAACGGTAACAGCTATTTTTTTCATTTTGTCAATTCCCTCCTATGTAACTTCCATCTCAAGCTTACCATAGGAATTGGGGATTTGAAGTTTCATATCCATTAAAAAAACATTTCAAGGATTACACTAAGTTTACAAGATTTATAGTAAATGGGTTGCTGAAGTTAACGCCAATCATCTACTCGACGATTGTTTATCTATATTACAGCCTAGCAAGCCCATGTCAACAACTCACAACTAGAAGTCACGTTAGTTTTCGATATATTTCTAAATTACAACTCAACCTATACAAAAAACTTGGCGATTGCGGGTCCTTTAGGCTATAACAGATGCGTAGTTCACCGAAAAAACTATTTTCAAGTACAGGGGGTTAGGACAAATTTTCTACTTTCGTTACTGATAATAATTGTGCAAATGACTAAAAAAGTCTGTCGTTTTACCAATTGTTCAGAAGTGCACAAAATTATATAATGAAATCGTATTCATTGAAGGCACTTTCCTTTAAATGTTTTTACAATAAAGTATGCAACAATACAAATCTATTTGAGAAAATACTCACTGTGCAAACAAATAAAGCTTATTTCAATTATCTATTCTAATAATGATGAAAGTAAGAGCTAGGAGGATGAACTATGGAAGGAATTTTAGATATTAGCTGGATTGGTGCGTTAAGTGGACTTTTATTAGCAATTATTTTGATCTTATTTAAATTAGCACCAACATATTCTTTAATATTAGGAGCAATTGTAGGCGCCTTCATCGGTGGAGCTGGTTTCACAGATGCCGTTTCAATACTAATATCCGGTACACAAAGCGTCATGGGAACCGTTGTCCGGATTATCGCCGCCGGTGTTTTCGCTGGTGTCATGATGGAATCCGGTGCAGCAGAAACGATCGCAAAAGTCATTGTTGATAAACTTGGTGGTACGAAAGCAATGCTGTCCCTTGCACTTGCAACGATGATTATTACAGCGGTTGGGGTCTTTATTCCCGTTGCCGTACTAATTGTTGCCCCAATTGCTTTATCAGTTGCTAATAAAATGGGTTACTCAAAAGTGGCGATTTTAGTCGCACTATCTGGTGGTGGGAAAGCCGGAAACATCATCTCACCAAATCCGAATACAATCGCAGCAGCTGGTGGTTTTAAACTTGATGTTAACCAAGTCATGCTCGGTGGATTTATTCCTGCCATCTTTGGGGTCATCGTAACGGTTATTCTTGCTTCTCTCATTAAGTACAAAGGAACAAAGGTAACAGATGCCGAGGCAAGTGAATTAGAACAAGCAAATACAGACGACTTACCAGCACTTTCAAAAGCGTTAATTACACCGGTGATCGCAATCTTACTTCTAATGATCAGTCCAGTAGGTGCACTGCTCGGTGTTGACTTTTTAGAAAATCTGAAAATTGATTCCTTATTTATTCTACCATTTGCAGCGATTATTGGTTCCTTTACCTTAGGAAAAGGAAAACAAATATTAGATTACTGTACGGCTGGTCTTAATCGGATGACCCCTACAATTTTAATTATTATCGGTGCCGGTGCGATTGGGGGGCTAATTACAGCTTCTAATTTGCCAGAGAAAGTCGTTGCCCTTGTTGATGCATCTGGGATTTCCGGTGTGTTCTTGGCACCAATTGCCGGTACGTTAATGGCAGCAGCTACAGCCTCGACTTCAACAGGTGTTATTTTAGCTACCGGTTCTTTCTCAGATGCAATATTGAATACAGGAGTTGCCCCATTAGCAGCAGCAGTTATGACGCATGCAGGAGCAACAGTTATCGACCATTTACCACATGGTACGTACTTCCATGTTACACGAAACGCCATGAAAATGAGTATGAAAGATCGGATGACAGTTGTTTTATATGAAAGCATTGTCGGTCTAACAATGACAATTATCGCAACAATTCTATACGGATTTATCTTATAAAATTTTTTCTCCTTTATCTAAATAGTAGCTACTGTAAAATATGGTTTTCATAGACATTACAACAGTGTTCAAGCATTTAAAAAATAACGAGGTGTTCATGATGGGAAAAGTATTTTTATTAGCGCCAGACTCGTTTAAAGAGAGTATGACAGCAAAAGAAGTATGTGAAGCAATGGAACTTGGCATTAAAAGAGCCATTCCCGATGCCAAATGTATTCACGTTCCAATGGCAGACGGCGGTGAAGGTACGGTCCAATCACTCGTCGATGCAACAGGTGGAACATTTATTGATAAAGAAGTAACTGGACCACTAGGCACACCAGTAAAAGCAACATACGGAATTCTCGGTGACGGAAAAACAGCCGTTATCGAAATGGCAGCAGCTAGCGGCATTCAATATGTCACGAAAGAAACAAAAAATCCACTCGTGACGACAACTTACGGAACCGGCGAATTGATGAAAGATTGTATGGAAAAAGGAATTTCCAATATTATTTTAGGTATTGGCGGTAGTGCAACAAATGATGGTGGTACAGGTATGGCACGAGCACTTGGCTACCAATTTCTCGATAAAAATGGAGCGGAATTACAACTTGGTGGAGGATTTTTAGGTGAACTCGCGACAATCGATACAACCAATGTTTTGCCACAACTAAAAGATGTCCATATTTTAGTTGCATCTGACGTAACGAACCCATTATGCGGCGAACATGGTGCCTCTCTTGTGTTCGGACCGCAAAAGGGAGCAACTCCAGAAATGGTCAACATTCTTGATGACAATCTTCGGCACTATGCAGAGATTGTGAAAGTACAACTGAACATTGATATTTTAGATGTACCAGGTGCAGGGGCTGCTGGTGGTCTTGGCGCAGGATTACTTGCTTTTACAAATGCAACGATGAAAAAAGGTATCGAAATTGTCATTGAACACACGAATTTAATAGAAAAACTACAACATGCCGATTACTGCTTTACTGGTGAAGGTGGCATTGATTTTCAAACGAAATTCGGCAAAACCCCATACGGTGTCGCCAAAGCTACGAAAAGTGTTAACAATGGAATAAAAGTCATTGCTTTAGCTGGTTACATTGGGAAAGATGTTGAAGTTTTGTATGAAGAAGGATTCGATGCAATTTTTGGTATCGTACCAGGAGCAGCCGAACTTGAAATATTATTAAAACAAGGAAAAGAAAATGTGGCCCGAACAGCAGAAAGTATTGCGAGATTGTTAAAGTAAAGTGTTATGAAGTCCTGGCGTATATTTGATACGACAGGACCTTTTTCTATAAACACGGAAGCTTTTCTAGCCAAACCCCATCCGTCAAGCAAATCTTCTCACTTAACCCGATAAATAAGCATAAACAATAATTCCAATAGCTCGACAATATTTTTCGGATTCTTTCCCGTTAGTGCATGAATCCGGTCTAATCGATAGTTCAACGTATTTCTATGAATATTTAACATATCGGCAGCTTCATTCGCATTTAAGTTTGTACTTATGTAAACTTGAATGGTTTTCACTAAATCAATTTGTTTCTCCAATAAATGGGTGAGCCGATCGAGCCTTTGGTTATTCTTGAGAAAGTTGGAAATATCCGCGACAAATTCGCAGTTTTCATAATAAATGACTTTTTTATTCGGTAATAACCCTTTTATAACTCGTATAGCAGATTGCGCCTCAGTATATCCGGTTGCAATTTTATCATTCATAAGGCTTATTGATATGTAAGCATTTGGATGTTGTTTTCTAATCTGTTCAATAACTTTGTTTATTACATTCGATTCCTGTAGGATGAGACAGAGTGAACGGTTTGAAGGTTTAAAGCAAGGGACATGTATTGTTGTTACTTCATCAATCCATTCAGAAGCTTCCACATAAACGACTTGTGACGGTTTATATAAATCAATTTCATATATTTTTGCTTGCTCAACTAATTCATTCGTATACATAGTTTCATGGTTTATGATTCGGGTAAAAAATTCCTGTTTCACTTTTTCTTGGCGATTTTCCTTCTCCATGGCAGTGCTTTGTTCAATTAGTAACATAAACGTAGATCGAACTAGATTCCCAAATGGCTTTGTTTCCTCTACTTCCCCACTAATTCCAACCACTCCAATTATTTCGTCATTCATTTTAATCGGCAAGTTTATCCCCTTTTTAACAAATTCCTCATCACGCTCTATTTCTACTATTTTTCCCTGCTTAATCGCCTCCACCGCTCCATGATGCAATGTACCAATCCGTTCTTTATTACCACTGCCAATAATAATTCCACTTTCATCCATAATATTTATGTTATATGGTATATCTTCCATCATTTTATCCACAATATGTTGTGCTTGTTTCTTTGTTAATTGATACATATAAAATCCCCTTTGTTAACGGTTTTCACGTGCTTGTCTTAATAAGCTTTACATTATTTTAGCAAAGCATGACTCAATATTAGATTTTAAATGGAGAAAGTAACTATTAAATAAAATAGCTGAAAAAATTACGAGTTGTCGGAAAAAAACAACTGTGGAACAAATCAAGAAACATATAATTAATACTGCTATTTAAGTAGATAGTTTGTCCGTTCGCTTCTTCCACTTTTCGAAACAGTTGATATTCATATTTAACAACTATATCTTATATCATAAATATTGTACATTTTAACACATTACCGTAGTGATGGTACATTCCACTTTTCGGGTCCAATGTATCATATGAAAAGTGTAAAAAGTGAAATTCATAAAACTTCAGGAGATTCCCCAGCACCATTTTAGAGTAGAAAAGATGTACGAATTGAGGATTACATGTAAGTCATGGTCATTTTACTGTTCATCATATCGATTAATCAGCATTTCCAGACCTATTAAAAGCCATCTACCTAAGAAACGAAGAACGTTATTATAATACCATCTCCTTAATATAATTTTTCCTAAACAAAAAGAAAAGACCCATATGAGTAGGTTTTTGTCGAATCACGCGGTCAGAAAATCGACAAATCCCTTGGAATCAAGGCTTACCGCCCGATCCAATCAAACGTTTGATTGAATAACAAATTAGCACGGGACAAACACACCCCTTAAACCCACCCCCGCTTTCCTGCTTCCAAAAAAACCCATTCATCTCCAATGATTTTTGCTATAATTAAAAAATAAAGGTTTTTTATCGAATGGAGTTGTAGAAAATGAGAGGTCGCGTGACGAAGTTTTTTAACGAGAAAGGATATGGCTTTATATCAGATGAAAATGGAGAAAGCCGTTTTTTTCATATTTCAAATTTGGTAGAAAATGATGGGGATATTTCTATAGGCTCTTCCGTAAATTTCCAACCGCATAGCAATGAAAAGGGATTGACCTGTCTGAAAATAGAAGTGTTAAAGAGAAATAGAGCAAATTTTATTTCTGTTCATCATACGAATATTAAAGTCTCAAATATTAAGGAGTTTGGCGTTTCCCAAAGTACTCGTATGAAAGCAATAAAAGCACCCGTATTTAAGTTAAATCCAGCATACGTCAAAAAAAAAGATATGGCTGGTAGAAATTTATTTAAAAAACTCTTATTACCTGACAAATATCTTGAAACTAGTGAATATAAAGACGTGCCAAAAGAAGAATTTAATAAGGTCACCATAAAGGGAAATGAATTTAGTTATGACCATGATGAATACAGGCTACCTTACATTCTAGTCAAAACGGTTACAGGGATTGTAAAAGATAATGATCGATATACACGCATCGATGAGGGTGAAGCTAAAAAAGTCTATCGAAAGTATTTATACATTACAACCTACCAAAATGATAATTATCAATTTTTTGAGGATGATATTAATATAGAGGAAACTTTAGCACTGTTAAATGAGTTAGTAAATAACTAATCCATCTACCAGGGGGTCTGGCACCTGGAAACGTTGAAGTGTGTATTCCCAACCGGATGGAATCACTCACTCATACAACAAAGGTATTCTTATAAAAAGAGAAACCTTTAACTACCTTCAAACAAGAATAAAAAAAGCAAGAGGAGAAAGTGTAATGTTCTTCCCCTCTTGCTTAATTATAAGTTTCGAGCTCTTTTCGCTGCTTCGTTTGCCTCACGTTGCTTTGCTTTTCGCCCTGTTGACACTGTTGTCAAAATGATAAGTCTTGTCATTATCGTTGCCTTGTTTAGCCACTTGTCACTAAACAACATTTGCTTCTTATTGTTTATGTCTTGCCTCCCATTCTACTTCACATTTTCATCTCCGATTACGTGAACTTCCGCCAGAATCTCCACTACGATGGGAAAACTTATACGTACTCGAGGGAGCACTCCCCTCTGATTGAACATAAACCTATTTGATCTCTTTCGTCTTAATTAGTTGGTACACTTTCATATCACCATCTTCCGTTACTTTTACTAAATATTGCGCATTAAAGGCTTTAAATTTCTTCACATCATCTTCACCATAATAAATATGATATTCCTCATAAGTAAAGACTTTAAAAGTATTCTCATCAACAATTTCATAATCTTTTACTTCAACTTTTAAACTTTCTTCTTCTATTCCTCGATCATATAATTGCTGATTATAGTTTCTAGTCTCTTTATACGCAGGGCCTGATGGATCTAAATAATCACTCACATAAGAGAAGTCTCCATAATTTATTGCATCCATATTACTCGAGATATAACCATTCATTAAATCATTTAACTCAGCTTTTGGATCATCAAAAGCTTCTGTTTCCGCTTCTTTAAACTCTAAATATATATAAGAATCATCTTCAACCGTAACTGTGTTTGACTTTTTCACTCCGGTAGGAAATGTCCGTTCTGCAGAAATTTTAACAGAACCATCTGTAGCAATAGGACCGAACTCACCCGCATCAGCCACATTTACCTTCGCATCTTTTCCATTGACAAATATTTTTGCATCGTCGTAATTTGATTCAATTGTAATATAAGCACCTTCAAATTCGAGCTCGTGATGAATGACATTATCTTCAGCCATTGAAAAGTCAATTGTATCCTCTAATTCAAATGTTGAGAATTCACCTTTACTTTCAGCTTCTATATGATGGTTTCCAGGTAAAACATATCCGAAACTAACATAATTATCTGCCTTTTTTATGGTCTTTACTTTCTTACCATTCATGGAAACACTTGTATTTGGAAAGTTTGCAGAAATTTTTAATTGAAATGGAATGACTTCAACAACGTATTGTTTATAAATACCCCACTTCTTTTTCGCAGCTTCTTTAAGTATAAGAACTTTATTTCCATATCGATCTGCTACTGGCTTTGGCGTCCCATCGTTTCCAATGATGATTGATTGTTCTTTTAAATCTTTCATCAAGCTTGAAAAATCATTCTCTTTTGTTAAATACTTAATATAACTATCCATTTCTTTTTCTGTAACCGACACTTTATTTTGTCCTTCATTCACGATTTTCGCCAATTGTTTTTTATCTTTCGTAAAGACTGCCTTCTCAAACGCTTCTACGGTTTTTTCAGGTTTGTATTGGTGAGAAAAATAAAAATGAGTACCAAGTAAAGATAAGAGTACAACAACTATAGCGATGATACGAAACGTTGTACCTTTTTTTACCTTTTTTTCACCTTTTTTTCGCTCTACCGTACGTGAATTTTCAAGTTCTTTTCGATTATCTGCGCCACATTGATTGCAAAAGGATTGTCCTTCTTTCAATTCCTGTCCGCAATTTTTGCAATGAATCATTGTTTTTCTCCTTTCTATTCTGGGCCTTTTAAAGGGGAAAGCCTCCATCCCTTAACTGATAGTAGGGATAGAGGTTACTGTTTTACATCCTATCGCTTTGATAAAAACTTCCTTCCGTAATTACCGAGATAACTTGCAGCAAATGCAATAATAAAACTACCGATAAACATTTTTACAGTGCTAGCAGCAAATAGAATTGCCGATCCTTCAGCGCCTTCACCGGATATTGTCACATGACCACTTATTGAAATCGTTGCAATTGACGTTAAGATTGTCGCCAATATACTATAGACAAGACTAAAAATGATGAATGTCTTATAGTCTGATACATTTGTTTTCGCCATTCGGTAACCACTATACACAAGGAAGACAACTGGAATTAAGATGGCTAGTTTTAAATAAAGATTATAGTTTTCTGTACTGAATAAATATGCTAAAGCATGAAAATCGCTCGTGTCCATGTCTCCCTTTGGTGAGAAACCAGACAAAATGGAATAGCCAATTCCTTCGCTCTCATTCCCTCTTTCTATTAATTCAAACGATAGTGGTGAAAAATGGACGATACTATAAATGATCGATGATAGATGAATTCCAATAAAACTCACCGTGCTCCATGATTTTTCAAACAATTGATCAATTCCAGAAACACCAAGCATTGCTAACGTTGCTTTTATCCCTTTAATTTTCTTAAAAACGATGAACATTACAATAACGGTAAGGGTGCCAAAACTACGGAAAAACGCAGCTGCCCCTTGATGAATAGGCGTACCCATTGGAACTAATGTTTCTAAATGTTTCGTTATACGACGCCGATCTATACTAAAGAGCATTCCTAATAAACTAAATATCGAACCTATTGCAAAGCCTTTAAGTAGTGCAAAAACAAAAGGATATTTTGCCTCGATTGCAAACGAAACGGTATCCTCTCCATCAGGTATATTCGCTTTGAAGTCGAATCCACTAAATAAAGATACAACACTAAGAATTAATCCATAAATAACGCCAATCCCAACGGCCCCAAGAAGAAATGATTGTATCGATATCTCAGGGTTTTTCTTTCGGTAAAATACGCCACCGATCATCAGCGCGATAAAAGGGATGATGAGATACAACAAGCTTTTTACAGAAGCGTTTAATTCACCATTCACGTGAAATCGTTCATCATACTCGCTTCCTTTAAAGTCAAAAGTAAATTTTGGCGTTAATAAATGCGATGCCATTACATAATCGCTCGCTCCCGTTAATTTCTGTGGAATACGAACATCCGCATCATACTGTTCAGCCATATCAAGTACCATTTCTTTTGGAGTTGTATCAAAGGCTTGCTCAAATAATTTATCAAATGGAGACGTTACAAACGTGGAGAAAATAAAATTTAAAATAAACATAATTGCAAATGCAAGTATTGCTGGAACAAAAGCCTTTTTTGCTATCGCAACGACTTCAACGTTTGACCAATGAATAAACTTCCCTTTTTTTAATACTTTTGTCACACTTGGAGGAACCACTTGAATATCTTCTTCTCCAACTGTAAATTTAAGCAGTGAATATCCGCAACTCTGACAATAATTATCCGTTCCGCTTATTTTTCCACCACATCCCGGACAAAAGTTTGTTTCTTTGTTTGCTAGTTTTACATTTTTACTGGAACTATCATTAACTAAAGAAGTCCCATCATAAATACAGTAGTTGCTCCAATCGGGATTCGACTGACCGCATGTCCGACAATACATAAACCGTTCTCTCCTCACCAAGTAAAAATTTCCCATGCCATAAATAATTGCTATCGTTAAAGTTTATACACATCTGTTTAACAATTAAGACAATTTTGTTCCGCAACAACTGCAAAATGCTGCATCGAATGGGATTTCTTCTTCACAACTTGAACATACTTTTGTTTCTGTTACTTCTTCTTGTGAATATAGCTCTAATTTTGTTCCACAACTTCCACAAAACTTATCATCCACCGTTACTTTAACACCACAATTCGGGCAATTATGGTCTGTAGACTCAGCTTGGAGTTTAGCAATTGCTTGTTTTGCTTCATAAATCTTCCTATCAAATTCCTTTAACGCTTCTACTTTTTTCCCAAGTTCAGAAGATTCGAATTCTCCATTGCGGTATTTTTTATATAATTCTTCACCTAGTTGAATGAGAATTTCTGACCGCTTTAAGCCCGCTTCTTGAATCGCTTTCTTATGCATACTAACCGCTTGACTTGATTGGAGGCTACCTTGAATCTTATTTATACCGCTCCCAATCTTTTCGTAAATTTCACTCATTTCCTGCTCTCCTCCGTATAGATATTCCTTTTTTACTAGGATAATTGAATTATATTATTCGTAATAATCCCCTATCCTAGACGTACGTTCCTATTATATAATATACGATTCTATTTATCTATGAGTTGCCCGCTCAATTATAATGAGGTGCTTAAAACGGGACTTTGTACTCAATAATTTTTAAAGTTAGACAAGATTTCTGTACGTATTATAGTTACCGACACGGGCCATATTTGTTCTCTACTCGCCAAGTAAAGAAAACTCAGGGACGCTTGAGCCTTTAGACGAAACGAAAACCGTGGTTCGCTGAAAAAAGCGTTTTTCGGTTTTGTGTCATGCTGCTAGAGCCTTCCTTAGAGCGCTTAAGCGTATAGGAAATAGAAAAAGGCGGTCTGTATCTTTGTCAACATAGACTGTTGTTTTAGACAGTAAAAAGGGGCTCTAGAAGTCAAAATATCACTTTCTAGATGCCCCTTCCCCAAAGAATATTGGCGATGGTTATTTTACTTTAACCGTACGGTAACCACTTTTGTTATTTGATGCATCCACGGCTCTTACTTTAATGTTTGTTCCTATTTTCTGCTTGCTTATTTTAATTTTGTAATTACCGTTTTTATCTGCTTTAGCCGATCCAAGTTTTTTATTGCCGACATACGCGGTAACTGTCGAAGATTTTTCTGCTTTTCCAGTAATGTATTTTGAAGAATGACTGACCGACTTCACTGTAGGAACACTTGGTGCAATTCTATCAAGTACATTTATTGTCTTCTGCTTACTAGAACCATAATTGTTTTTTGCGTAAACAGAAATCTTCGTCCCCGCCTTTTGTTTCGGAATTGTTATTTTATATTGGCCTTTACTATCGCTCGTTCCCTTGTATGTTTTCGAACCGATTTTCACATAAACGGTACTAGAGTTGCTTGTTTTCCCACTTACATACGTACTTTTATTACTAACCGTACTTACTGTTGGCAAGTTGNCGCATCATACTGTTCAGCCATATCAAGTACCATTTCTTTTGGAGTTGTATCAAAGGCTTGCTCAAATAATTTATCAAATGGAGACGTTACAAACGTGGAGAAAATAAAATTTAAAATAAACATAATTGCAAATGCAAGTATTGCTGGAACAAAAGCCTTTTTTGCTATCGCAACGACTTCAACGTTTGACCAATGAATAAACTTCCCTTTTTTTAATACTTTTGTCACACTTGGAGGAACCACTTGAATATCTTCTTCTCCAACTGTAAATTTAAGCAGTGAATATCCGCAACTCTGACAATAATTATCCGTTCCGCTTATTTTTCCACCACATCCCGGACAAAAGTTTGTTTCTTTGTTTGCTAGTTTTACATTTTTACTGGAACTATCATTAACTAAAGAAGTCCCATCATAAATACAGTAGTTGCTCCAATCGGGATTCGACTGACCGCATGTCCGACAATACATAAACCGTTCTCTCCTCACCAAGTAAAAATTTCCCATGCCATAAATAATTGCTATCGTTAAAGTTTATACACATCTGTTTAACAATTAAGACAATTTTGTTCCGCAACAACTGCAAAATGCTGCATCGAATGGGATTTCTTCTTCACAACTTGAACATACTTTTGTTTCTGTTACTTCTTCTTGTGAATATAGCTCTAATTTTGTTCCACAACTTCCACAAAACTTATCATCCACCGTTACTTTAACACCACAATTCGGGCAATTATGGTCTGTAGACTCAGCTTGGAGTTTAGCAATTGCTTGTTTTGCTTCATAAATCTTCCTATCAAATTCCTTTAACGCTTCTACTTTTTTCCCAAGTTCAGAAGATTCGAATTCTCCATTGCGGTATTTTTTATATAATTCTTCACCTAGTTGAATGAGAATTTCTGACCGCTTTAAGCCCGCTTCTTGAATCGCTTTCTTATGCATACTAACCGCTTGACTTGATTGGAGGCTACCTTGAATCTTATTTATACCGCTCCCAATCTTTTCGTAAATTTCACTCATTTCCTGCTCTCCTCCGTATAGATATTCCTTTTTTACTAGGATAATTGAATTATATTATTCGTAATAATCCCCTATCCTAGACGTACGTTCCTATTATATAATATACGATTCTATTTATCTATGAGTTGCCCGCTCAATTATAATGAGGTGCTTAAAACGGGACTTTGTACTCAATAATTTTTAAAGTTAGACAAGATTTCTGTACGTATTATAGTTACCGACACGGGCCATATTTGTTCTCTACTCGCCAAGTAAAGAAAACTCAGGGACGCTTGAGCCTTTAGACGAAACGAAAACCGTGGTTCGCTGAAAAAAGCGTTTTTCGGTTTTGTGTCATGCTGCTAGAGCCTTCCTTAGAGCGCTTAAGCGTATAGGAAATAGAAAAAGGCGGTCTGTATCTTTGTCAACATAGACTGTTGTTTTAGACAGTAAAAAGGGGCTCTAGAAGTCAAAATATCACTTTCTAGATGCCCCTTCCCCAAAGAATATTGGCGATGGTTATTTTACTTTAACCGTACGGTAACCACTTTTGTTATTTGATGCATCCACGGCTCTTACTTTAATGTTTGTTCCTATTTTCTGCTTGCTTATTTTAATTTTGTAATTACCGTTTTTATCTGCTTTAGCCGATCCAAGTTTTTTATTGCCGACATACGCGGTAACTGTCGAAGATTTTTCTGCTTTTCCAGTAATGTATTTTGAAGAATGACTGACCGACTTCACTGTAGGAACACTTGGTGCAATTCTATCAAGTACATTTATTGTCTTCTGCTTACTAGAACCATAATTGTTTTTTGCGTAAACAGAAATCTTCGTCCCCGCCTTTTGTTTCGGAATTGTTATTTTATATTGGCCTTTACTATCGCTCGTTCCCTTGTATGTTTTCGAACCGATTTTCACATAAACGGTACTAGAGTTGCTTGTTTTCCCACTTACATACGTACTTTTATTACTAACCGTACTTACTGTTGGCAAGTTGGCAGGTGAACCAACTGTTGTTACTTTTGTACTGCTTGTACCATAATTATTTTTGGCATAAACAGAAATCTTCGTCCCTGCCTTTTGTTTCGGAATTGTTATTTTATATTGTCCACTGCTACTTGCTGTTCCACTATATGTTTTCGAACCAATTTTCACATAAACGGTACTAGAGTTGCTTGTTTTCCCACTTACATACGTACTTTGATTACTAACCGCACTTATAGTTGGTGTCGTTNGAGGAACCACTTGAATATCTTCTTCTCCAACTGTAAATTTAAGCAGTGAATATCCGCAACTCTGACAATAATTATCCGTTCCGCTTATTTTTCCACCACATCCCGGACAAAAGTTTGTTTCTTTGTTTGCTAGTTTTACATTTTTACTGGAACTATCATTAACTAAAGAAGTCCCATCATAAATACAGTAGTTGCTCCAATCGGGATTCGACTGACCGCATGTCCGACAATACATAAACCGTTCTCTCCTCACCAAGTAAAAATTTCCCATGCCATAAATAATTGCTATCGTTAAAGTTTATACACATCTGTTTAACAATTAAGACAATTTTGTTCCGCAACAACTGCAAAATGCTGCATCGAATGGGATTTCTTCTTCACAACTTGAACATACTTTTGTTTCTGTTACTTCTTCTTGTGAATATAGCTCTAATTTTGTTCCACAACTTCCACAAAACTTATCATCCACCGTTACTTTAACACCACAATTCGGGCAATTATGGTCTGTAGACTCAGCTTGGAGTTTAGCAATTGCTTGTTTTGCTTCATAAATCTTCCTATCAAATTCCTTTAACGCTTCTACTTTTTTCCCAAGTTCAGAAGATTCGAATTCTCCATTGCGGTATTTTTTATATAATTCTTCACCTAGTTGAATGAGAATTTCTGACCGCTTTAAGCCCGCTTCTTGAATCGCTTTCTTATGCATACTAACCGCTTGACTTGATTGGAGGCTACCTTGAATCTTATTTATACCGCTCCCAATCTTTTCGTAAATTTCACTCATTTCCTGCTCTCCTCCGTATAGATATTCCTTTTTTACTAGGATAATTGAATTATATTATTCGTAATAATCCCCTATCCTAGACGTACGTTCCTATTATATAATATACGATTCTATTTATCTATGAGTTGCCCGCTCAATTATAATGAGGTGCTTAAAACGGGACTTTGTACTCAATAATTTTTAAAGTTAGACAAGATTTCTGTACGTATTATAGTTACCGACACGGGCCATATTTGTTCTCTACTCGCCAAGTAAAGAAAACTCAGGGACGCTTGAGCCTTTAGACGAAACGAAAACCGTGGTTCGCTGAAAAAAGCGTTTTTCGGTTTTGTGTCATGCTGCTAGAGCCTTCCTTAGAGCGCTTAAGCGTATAGGAAATAGAAAAAGGCGGTCTGTATCTTTGTCAACATAGACTGTTGTTTTAGACAGTAAAAAGGGGCTCTAGAAGTCAAAATATCACTTTCTAGATGCCCCTTCCCCAAAGAATATTGGCGATGGTTATTTTACTTTAACCGTACGGTAACCACTTTTGTTATTTGATGCATCCACGGCTCTTACTTTAATGTTTGTTCCTATTTTCTGCTTGCTTATTTTAATTTTGTAATTACCGTTTTTATCTGCTTTAGCCGATCCAAGTTTTTTATTGCCGACATACGCGGTAACTGTCGAAGATTTTTCTGCTTTTCCAGTAATGTATTTTGAAGAATGACTGACCGACTTCACTGTAGGAACACTTGGTGCAATTCTATCAAGTACATTTATTGTCTTCTGCTTACTAGAACCATAATTGTTTTTTGCGTAAACAGAAATCTTCGTCCCCGCCTTTTGTTTCGGAATTGTTATTTTATATTGGCCTTTACTATCGCTCGTTCCCTTGTATGTTTTCGAACCGATTTTCACATAAACGGTACTAGAGTTGCTTGTTTTCCCACTTACATACGTACTTTTATTACTAACCGTACTTACTGTTGGCAAGTTGGCAGGTGAACCAACTGTTGTTACTTTTGTACTGCTTGTACCATAATTATTTTTGGCATAAACAGAAATCTTCGTCCCTGCCTTTTGTTTCGGAATTGTTATTTTATATTGTCCACTGCTACTTGCTGTTCCACTATATGTTTTCGAACCAATTTTCACATAAACGGTACTAGAGTTGCTTGTTTTCCCACTTACATACGTACTTTGATTACTAACCGCACTTATAGTTGGTGTCGTTGCAGGTGAACCAACTGTTGTTACTTTTGTACTGCTTGTACCATAATTATTTTTGGCATAAACAGAAATCTTCGTCCCTGCCTTTTGTTTCGGAATTGTTATTTTATATTGTCCACTGCTACTTGCTGTTCCACTATATGTTTTTGAACCAATTTTAGCATAAACCGTACTATTTGAACTTGCTTTTCCACTTACACTCGTGCTCGTTGCACTGACTAAGTTTACTGAGACAGTTGGAGCTAAGTGAGGAGCAAGAACTTGTAGATCATATTTCCCTGTATAACTACCATATTTACTTATCTTAATATAGTAATCTCCCGCTTCAAAATAAGTAGAGTAATCTTCTGGCTTTGGATCATCAGCATTGCTATTATAAATTCCATTATCATTCCAAACCGTATTTCCTTTTCCATCGGTTACGGAGAAATTATACCACTCGATTTGAGAGTATAAACGGATATTCACCTTCCCTGCAGTGTTTAAATGAATCTTGTAAACATTTTCCGGATTACTTTGTGTTATAGTTCCTGAAACAGATTTACTGAATGGTAATGTTGTTATTCCACTTGCAGAAACATTGCCAATATGAAAGTTCGCCATCGATATAAAAACCAACATGGCAAGAAGCAAACAACTAATTTTTTTAAAGGCCCTTCTCAACATAACTCCTCCTTGTTTTTTACAAGATTAGGAAACCACTAAATCATTATACCTATAATATTAATAAATTTCTATAAAATATTAGGCAAACTTTCCTATCCTAACCGTGTGCTATAGGAGTTTTTTATCAAATCTGGATATATCCTTGTTAAGGTATTGAGTCATGGCCTCTTATTATATTTTTTAAGGATCATTTATTAGAAATTACCTCTTGAAAAAGGGCCGGATTTCTATATAAAAACAAGACGCAGATCACTCATTTTTACTTTTAGCGATTTACGTCTTTGTCGTTTTTATCCTTTAAGTAAAAAAACGACCCTTTCCTTCAGATAAATCGCTTTCTCTTTTAATCATTTTTCCGATTCATAGCCTCTTCTAAAAAACGAATTGTAAAGTCGACATACGAATCAATGAGATTTTGATTATAACTATGTGGTTCACCCATTAACGTTTTTTTATATTCTGGGATTTGTTCCCTGAATAAGTTCGGTAGTTCTGGTTCAAAATCAAAAAGGGCATGTCCTAAATGGTGTAGCAAACTTCTATTATATTCGTTCAATACATGTTGATTCGTACAGGTCATCTCTGCTCGCAAAGCTTTTGTATAATTTTGCACCGCTTCGTCAGATTTATCGAGCAAATAACATACTTTCCCAAATGCAGTATATAACTTATATGCCTCTTCAGCATCGTTGACATATTTTTCAGCTTCACTATACGCCACATATGATTCTCGTAGTTTATTCTCACGTTTATAATTGATTCCTAATATCATATACGCTTTAAGTAAATTTTCTTCGTCATGATTTGAAAGGTGTTGAACAGCCTTTTCTAACAGTTCAATTGCCTCTAACCGATGATTTTGATCAAGTGCCTTTAAACCTTCATTTAAAAAGGTTATTCCATTTTGAGAAGCACTATTACCGAATTCGACCATTTTCATTCTCCTCATTTCTTAGACTTTTGTCTTATTGAAGACTATTTAACCATGACAAACATACTGAACTACTTCTTCTTAATCCACTTAAAACCATCGCCTTTTGTTATAACAGCCACATCAATTGGGCCACCTACCGTTTCCATAGCAATTGACATCTTTCTTTCTAAAGAAGCTATATTTAACAACGATTCTGCCATATGTGCTAATTCCCTTGTAGGCAAGGCTTTCACAACTTCTAAAATAGGTTCAATAAAATTCTCACGTTTATAATCATCTAGTTTTTTCTGATACCTACTATATACTCTCATTATGGTATCTGAGATTTCGCTTTTTACTAATTCTAAATCAACAGCATCATTCAAACGATCAGTTAATTTATGAATCAATGTATCTGATAACAAATGCAACTCTTTTTGTAAAACTGTAGATACAAACCCTTCGACATCCTTATGAATACCATCTAGAAAACTTCTAATCATATCTCTTTGTGCAAAAGGAAGTATGACTGCATGAGTTGAATGATTAATGGTCCTTTTTCTTGTAAAGTACTTTGTTTTGTTATTAACTTTCCCATCGATGATTATTAAATGGACAGCTGGGAAAATTTCCTTACTACCATACCCCGCAAATACAATGCCAGAATAGTTTTCAGAGAAATCCTTTACTAACGATTGAATCAAGATATACTTCACCTTTTCCATCCATTCCTCTATGAACAAGTGGTTCTCGAATTCTTTATAAATCAATTCTTCTATGATTATTCCGTACTTTTCTAATAAAGGTTCATAATCACTTTGATTGAAACCTTTAGGAAACTTTTTTTCCTTTAATTTTATCCTTCTATTATGTAAGAATTCTCCCACCATATGTACATACATTTCTTGGATTTCATCTTGTAATCTTAACTCTCCATGTTCACTGTATAGATTCTTATTCATGTGAGACAGTTCTTCATATAAATCAATTACGTTGGCATATAGTGTACTTTTTATATACCTTTCTTCATTTACCTCAGACATGAATTGGTCATATTCATTTTTATTAAGAAACTGCAAGAAATCTTCCTTATATTGTTCAACTGTTTCAAATGGATCCGCACCTAATGTATTTTTATATACTTTTATAAGTGTATCCCATGGAACATCAAGCATCGAGGCCGAACCATAGGTCATCATTCCAACTGTATGTCTTTCCGAAAAACCAAATAATTTGTTAGCAGAATGATATACTTTCTTTCTCCCAATTGTAACCGCACTATCTGAAGCTAGTGCAATACCACCTGTATTCATTACTACGATTTCTGCAGTCATCCTAGTCACTCCTAGTTTTATGTCGTCTTACTCACCAAAAGCTTTCTCTACTTACCTAAATAGGTTTCTATTAAATAATAAGTTCTTTCTCTCGTCGTGTTAGTTAATCTATCTTTTGCATCAATTTCACCAAGAGCCTCTTTGTAATTTGTATCTTTTTCCTTGACCCATTCAATTTGTTCCTGCTTTAACTTTTCAAAAGCATCTTTTGGCATTGCATCTTTTAAAACACTCCATACTTCATTTAGTAATTCATCCCAATCATCAAGGTAATCTCCAAAAGCACCAATTGGAACATCACCTTTATGTTTCTGTTCAACCTTTTCATCTATCATCCTTGCTTTATCCGCATATTTCTCTTTTAAGCCACTATAATTTTTTGTTTCCCTCTTTTGTTCCCTTTCGTTTTTCGCCTGTTCTATCATATCGTCCATCGCACGTATACTACTTGAGTATTCTCGCGATGTAATGGATGCAGCTAATGCGTTTAATCGCTCCTTTGCTTCAACTAATCTCCCTTCATCTATCAATTTCATAATATATTTAGACTCTTCAGTAAATTTATCTGGTTCATCATCGCTCATTTCCACGGTTTCTTCCTCATTCTGTACGACATCTTTTTGTTTTGTTTGTTCTTCTTGGTCTTGTTGTCTTTCATCATCTTCCGCAACACGTTTCTTTTCTACTTGTGCTTTTTCATCTTTTGCTTGATCTTCTTCTATTTTATCCACCCTTATAAATTCTGCATGATCGATTGGTTCACCCATCATTTTGGCAATTATTATTTTATCTTTACCTTTAAAAGAACCTTCAAAAAAAGGAATAGTAGTACCATCTTCCGGATTAATCATTTCCATCATAAACGTATCATTTTGTAATTCGGTCAGTATGTATTCAGCAGTCATAGACTCGGATTTGTTTATTATCCTTTTTTCCCCTATCTCTATGTATTGTCTAGATTTCTTTCCATCAGCAACCGCTTCCCAAGTTCCAATAATTTTACTTTCGGTCGAATCTTCACAAGCAGTTAAAACAAGTATTGAAATAATAACCGTAAAGAGGGTCACCATTTTTTTCCGTAGCATCTTTTCCCATCTCCTCATTCCGTTCATATGTATGACTTTTCAATTAATCCTAGCTCCATGAACGGTTTTAATAAAAAAGTTCGTTGCATGACTTTTATAGCCTTACCATTTCAAGTAAACTTCACCTCTTATTATTTATCTTCCATTTCGAAAAACGGATCTCTCTTCATGACTCCTTTTGAATAAAGCCTTCGATACTCATTTACGATTAACTTCTCGATAAAGTTACTATTTGTGTCATTCGTTTCTGTTATCATCATTTCTAAATACCAGTTCGCCTTTTCCGATATATATAATTTTTTCTGGATTTTATTATTTTCATCAATCTCGTTATCTATGAGTTCTGGGAAAAAATTGCCTATCTCATCTATTGAATCTGGAGTAGAGCTGGCAATTTCACTTGCAAATTGAAAGGCTAACTCATAAGAAACCGGTATAATTCTCTCTTCTTTCAATTCCGCTTCTTCATATTTTGGATTTAGATCGTCGCGATTACTATCCGCGTAACTAGTAAATTCACTTTTTTCAAATAAGAAGTACTTATTACTTTTCGTTTTAAAAAGTTGCTGTAATTTTTTTACGACAGCACCTTTGTCATGTTCAAACTCTTCCGTATATCGTTCACAAATTTTCTTAGCAGTTTTCGTATTATAAACAGCACCTTCTATAACCTTTTTCATGGTCCCCCTCACCTTTTTTCGACTTAGTACTAACTCGCATGTTTAGAGTTTAAGTGATAAATTGTTATAAGTCAATATTTTTCTTATATTTAGCAAAACCTTTTCATGGAGAAAAAGAACAAGCTATTCAATGAGCAAAACAATGGAATGTCGAAAAATTAGTGGAAACTCTCCCGTTATCCCTGGAAATGGAGGAAATTTATAAACGAAGCAACAACAAATGGCATGCAACGAGCTGCTAAATTTTTGGAAATAACAATAGCTGAAGGAATGAATCGGGGCAACAATTAAGGGCTCTATTGAAATTGGTAGACATCTTGTGCAGTTCGCGTTACATTTTTATATCAATTAGCTAATTAAAGAAAAAAAGGACGATTGGAACTCGTGAAAGATTACGATTAAGGGATAGAGAAAGGGAACGATTTCGTTTATTTATTTATTAATACGATGCAGAGCTTTATTTAAACATTGAAGGCAAGCAGATATTTTCGCTTGCCTCCTTGATGAACGTAGTCTTTATTTAATTTTCTTTACAAATTCGGACTTTAACTTCATTTCCCCGAATCCACTAATTTTACATTCGATATTATGATCTCCATCAATGAGACGAATGTTTTTAATATTTTTCCCTTGCTTTAAAACGGATGAACTTCCTTTGACCTTTAGATCTTTAATAATGGTAATCGAATCACCGTCGGAAAGTAGAGTCCCATGCGCATCTTTCACCACATGTTCCTCTTCCGTATGATTACCATCTGATCCCATCCACTCATGTGCACATTCCGGGCACACGAATTGAAGCCCATCTTCATATGTATATTCAGATTGGCACTTTGGACAGTTCGGCAAATTCGACATATGCAACCCTCCCCTTTTGTTCGAATTGGATAAAAACATCATTTCCACAATTAGAAAATCTAGTTTCGTATTTAGTATAGCATATTTAAACAGTTTAAACTTTTAGGATGCGGATCGCTTAGCCTGTTCGCCGTTTCCATGTCCCGGTAACGATTAATGATTTGTCTTCTGTTATACGCCCATTGTGCACTTTTATACACTATCGTAGAGGGGCCAGGTCCGTTTTCACTTTTACTTTATTAGCCATTTCCGTTAAAATAAGTTCAATTAAGGCCGTGGTTCGTTATTATTTTCATTAATCGCATTACATCTCATTCGAATGAAATACAGCATGCTTGGTTCCAATAAGAAGGGAGCGATATAGATGTTCGAAGCTTTACTTATTGTCCTTATGCAATTCGTTATTGTTCCACTCACTACTTTGCGTACAGTTTTTGTTGTCAAAGGGCGAATTCAACAAGCCTCAATGATTGGTGGTTTAGAAGCATTAATTTATGTCATCAGTCTAAGTCTGATTTTTTCTGATTTAACAAATTACATGAATATGATCGCCTATGCTGTCGGTTATGCGGGTGGGGTCATCCTCGGTGGAAAATTAGAAGAGAAACTCGCCATCGGGTATCGAACCGTCAATGTTAGTTTAATGCAACGAAATGAACAGCTAACCGACCTGTTGCGGTCACAAGGGTATGGTGTAACGACCTTTATCGGTGAAGGTCGAGATGGGGAAAAACGGTATCGCCTCGATATATTAGTGAAACGGAGCCGTGAGAAAGCACTGATGGAATTACTGGAAACCGAAGAACCAAAAGCCTTCATCGTCGCCTACGAACCAACCAACTTCAAAGGTGGCTACCTTGTAAAAAGTATGAAACGCGCCGGAAACAAAATGAAAAAGGATAATGGCACAACGAAAGACGAGGAAAAAAGTAAGTAAATTACCATGTTGTAAAAAGCTGAAGAGGCGGTTCAGAAAGTCGTATTTTTGATTTCCGAATGCCCCTTTTCATGTTTCAAAACATTGATATATCAACATTCTTGATTATCACATTTTTTATGAAATCCACTTTTCGGACAACCTCCTTTCTTACCTCTAGTCAAGTACTTTTACAATACTTTTTAAGAATTAAATTTATGATTGGAGGAAGGGGGTACCCCCTTCCTCCAATCATAAATTTAGCGAATGCCAAAAAGACCTAACGATTTTTTGTTTTTTTCGCAAGGTCAAGTATGTTATAGTTAATTAAACCATTTACGAACAGGTGGATGCTGCTTCGTAATCATAGGTAATGTTGTGTGCAATAAGGTGAAATGCTACTTTTAAGAACTTATTCACACAAGCAATTGACGCAACTTTATGAGGCTTTCTCAGAGGTTGCGTTTTTAATTTGTCGTAATACTCCACCAGATGATTCTTTGTTTTTTGGCGTAGTGTAATCATCGTTTTAATCATAAAGAATAAAATTTTTCGTAGTTTATTGTTTCCCCTTTTATTAATCTTGTCCTTATAATGGGTATTACCTGACTGATAACGCATAATATCAATCCCCACATAGGCATTTAACTGCTTATGATTTTTAAAACGCCTGATATCACCCAACTCACCAATGATTCGAACAGCTGTTGTTTCCCCTATTCCTGGAAATGATAGAAGTACATGATATTCTGTGCGCTCATTAGAAAGCTCAACCATCTGCTTTACAAGCTGTTCTTTCCTCTCTTTTAAGTCTACGATGCGTCTTGCGTAATCTTTGACTTGTTCGCAACGTACATCATCTCTTGAGATGGCTGGATAGGAAGTTTTCGCGGCTTCAAGGAGGGCGATTCCTTTCTCTTCTGCTCGTTTTAAAGACAAATTTTTTCGTGTGTTTGCCTTTAATCGATTGCGAATGACCGTTTTTGAATGGGCTAACACTTCATCAGGATGTGGATACAATTGTACGATATTCAAAAACAGCGCAGAACGTTTCGTAAATAGCTGTTCCAATTCTGGAAAACTCAATTGAAGGATAGCGTGTAAACGGCTATATAAGTGCGTAATCTCACTGTCTAACTCATCATAGTAACGTGTGAGCCCACGCATCTGTTGGTAGTATTCATCTTCTTGATACGTCTGTTCACGTTCTACTCGAAAGTGCGATTTCGCTAGCTCATGTGCATCGCCTTTATCTGTTTTTTGGCGGCGCATCGAAGCCATTTGTAAGTTCGCTTCAAGTGGGTTAATACGGCAATATGTATAATCATAATCTTGAAAAAATCGTTCCAATGCTTTGGAATATACACCGGTTGCTTCAAAGACAATTTCAGGTGGTTGTCCATCTTGATAAGTTAGTGTTTGAAGCGTTTTATGAAGTTGTTCAAAAGAGGGACGATTATGTTCAATCTCTTTTTCTACTTCACATTGACGATACTGATTGTAAATGACCATTGTACTTTTTCCCATACTCACATCTAAGGCTACAACATGTTTCATGATTCTATTTTCTCCTTTTTAGTCAACCATAGAAGTCTTCACATTACCTTATCGATTCCATTTTCTTATACACGATCTCAAGGACCCAACATACTAAACTGATTCAAATAAGGTTGTGAAGTTGGTCTGTTTTTGATACGGACTCTTTATTGGTCCTAGAGGCTGTTCGACCTTCCTTCACTTCTACTATGAAAATAGTAGCACAAACCATGGCCTTGGTCTGTGCTACTAATGTTAGTATGTTTTTATAGTCTGTTCTTATATTTACTTTAGCACATTTATGAACGTAAAACTGAGTTCAGATGTCCTACAATCTTTCGTTATAATATCTAGAGCTTTATTGGGAATCTTCCTACCAAATAGTAGATAATGCAGGACTTGAAAGACATCTACAACGCCTGTTTTGCCGGAACCATTTTGGCCATAAATTCCAATTACATCAGCTTCTTCAAATAAAAGTCTTTTTGCTGAAGGGAAAGAGAATGGATTTCTTTATTAAAAGGGATTCTTAATCAAGAATTATTTAATTTAATTATCGCATTATATGAACGTTTCGCTAAGAATTTGTTTATTATTCATAATATTGAATCAAATTTAGTGCAAGCAAATATTGTTATCCCTATATATTATAAACGAAATTTAAAAGGTCAAGAAAACGGTTATGGAGAAATGCTACTATCCGGAAATAAACCTGAAGTAATGTCCGTTGAAATATACAACATTTTAACTCGCATGTTCACTTCTATTAGTAAGGTTCTTAAAGAATTGGTTCCAGGTCTAACAATAGAGTTACGATCGCTTGGAAAACAAACATTAAAAGATGGCAACATAGGTATAAGGGCTGAATTAATTGCAAAGCGTGAAGATACAGTTTTACCATTCTCCAGTGAGTCGAATGGAATTAAAAAATTGGTATCAATACTAAGTTCTTTAATTGTGATGTATAACGATGAAAACGCATGCGTCGTTATTGATGAACTAGATGAAGGAATATTTGAATTTCTTCTTGGTGAGTTAGTAAAGATTTTAAATGATAGCGGGAAAGGACAATTACTATTTACTTCTCATAACCTTAGATTATTGGAAGTTTTAGAAAAAGATAACCTCGTTTTCACAACAACAAATCCGTTTAATCGATATATTAATTTAAAAGGGATAAAAGAAACGAACAATATACGGGATGTCTATATACGCGCAATCCAACTTGGAAATGACGGTGAACCTGTATATGTTGAAACGAATAAATACGATATTATGGATGCTTCCGAGGAGGCTGGGGAAGTAAATAATGTCTAGGAAGGTAGTTGTACTAATTGTAGAGGGGGTTTGCACTCTCCCCTCTTACAAGATATGTAAAGGATAAACTAGGTATACATATACACACAACCCATGGTGATGTTTTTAGTGACTATAAGAATTCTAGAAAAAGCATAAAGTCAGTTATCGGTGACCAAATAACCCGAGTTATGAATGAAACAAAATTTAAGAAAAAGGATATCGTGGCAGTTATACAAATAACCGATACCGATGGAATTTTTATTGACGATACCTGTGTAAAAGTAAATCCGACAATACATTAAACAGTCAAAAGTGTCCATAAATCTATTGACATTTATACGCTTCTTCCTTTTTAACCACGATTTGGGCGTCTAAAATCCTTCTAGAGGACCGCTTCTTTCTTCTTGAAATATCGTACCCCTTTATTTTTCAATTTTTAACTTCATAATATCCCAAATTATGGAAATTAACCTCGACTTCCAACTTCATTACTAGTAATTTTCTCCCAAATGTTCTTGTAAAAAATGAATTCTCTTTATAATATAGTAAATAAGCAGGAAATTTGTCGTATTGTGTGCCTGTAATAATTTGGAGGTTATGTTATGTTAGAAAATCTTAAGAAATATTTTACACTAGAAAGGAGGTTAGTTTATTCTGTAACGGTAGGTTGGTCTCTCATTCTTTTAACAATTATTATGCTATTTTTATCCTCCTATTATTCTATTTTTGAAAACCTAGCTACTTTTCTATTTCTTTTAACCCCTATTTATTTATGCATCCGCTATTCCACTTTCGGTCCAGTTCTTAAAACGACGACTGCAGGTTTTACAATTGTTGCAGGTGTGTCCATTCTAGACTATATATTTTCCAGAAGAGGAACTAAAGGAAACATGACAATAGGAGCGTTATTCGGAGTAATCCCAGCTATCTTTTTTATTCTTATATGGAATACCTTAAAGGCCTTATATTATTTAATTAGAGAAACAATCACATTCTTCCAAAATAAAAATATCATTCTTGCTTCTATCAAAGGTCAGTCAGTAGCATAAATAATTTCATTGGGAGTTACATAAACAACGGGTTCAGACACATAAACCGTGTTGCTATCCCTACCCAAACCACTCCATAGAAATAATTAAACATCCATGATCATGCGCCAGACATGGATGAAAACAACTTTTTCACAGAAAGAAGTGGAACAACACCATTTTTTTATTTAAATCTTTTAGAAAGTAGGGAGAAAATGAAAGTAGGAATAGATTTAGGGACAACGAATTCTGCTGTTGCCTATATAAATACTAGTGGAAAGCCAGAAATCATACCGAATAGCGAAGGAGGACGAACCACCCCTTCTGTCATATTAATTGAAGAAGGTAAGGCGATTGTTGGTGAAGTAGCGAAAGAAGCCGTTATATCACAATTTGAAGATACAATTCAATTTGTAAAAAGGCAAATCGGTAATAAGAGTTTTAGATTTCCAATTCCAGGTTCAGATTATTTTATCGATGCTGTCGAGGCTTCTGCAATTATTTTAAAGAAAGTTGTGAAAAATGCAGAAGAAGCTTTAGGCGAACCTATTACAGATGTTGTCATCACCGTTCCTGCTTATTTTGATGATGCGAAACGAAATGCCACGAAAGATGCTGGAGAAATGATTGGTGTAAATGTTTTAAAAGTAATAAATGAGCCTACTGCTGCTGCATTAGCATATTATGACCCTGAAAAAGCTCATATCGAACAAAATATTGTTATTTACGACCTCGGTGGTGGTACGTTCGACTTAACAATTGTTCGTGTTCATAATTATGAAATTCAAGTTTTAGCTACAGATGGTGATTCAAGTTTAGGTGGTTTTGATTTTGATAATGCCATCTTCAATTATGCCGCTGAGAAGTTTGAAGAAGAAACAGGTCTTGATATTTACGATGATGAACAAGGACTACAAGAGTTAAGAGAAAATGCAGAAAAATGCAAAAAATCTCTTACAAAAAGAAGTAAATACACAATTCCTGTAACATCACAAGGAAAATCCGTTCGTATCGATATGACGAGAGAACTCTTTAATACATTAATAGAACCATTCTTAAAAAGAACCCAACAAATCATGGAAGAAACAATTGCTGAGGCTGGATTAGCTTGGAATGAAGTTGATAAAATTTTATTAGTAGGTGGTTCCACAAGAACACCCATAATTTCAAGCATGATAAAGGATTATACTGGAATCGAACCATCAAAAGAATTAAATCCGGATGAAGTCGTTGCATTAGGGGCAGCTGTCCAAGCCTCCTTTATAAAAACCGACGCTCACTCAAGTCATACAAGGAAAGTAAATATTCGTGATGTTAACTCACATAGCTTAGGAATTATTTCTAGCGAAGGAGTTGACGTGTTCATGAACTCGATTATTGTTCCTAGAAACTCTGAAATACCATGTGAAATGGCTAGAGAATTTTTCACAATCCAAGAAAATCAGGAAGAAATTTTTCTCCAGATAACAGAAGGTGAGGATGAGGATCCGAATTATGTCACAATTATTGGCCATTCAGTCATTTCCTTGCCAGAAAATCTCCCTGCAAATTCTCCAATCGAAATAAGAATTTCTTATGACCAAAATGGCATTGTTCACGTTTCGGCCAAAGATGTACGTAACTATATTGAGCTCGGGGAGTTTACGATAGAAAGGCAGTCCAATTTAACACATCAGGAAATTCAGGAAAAACAACAAAACTTACTTTCATTAGAGGTGGAATAAATGAATAATTACTATGAATTACTCGAGTTACATATGGATGCATCTGAATCCGAAATAAGAGAAAAAATTAAAACAGAACTTAGTAAATGGAGAAAACGTGTAAATGCACCAGATCCACAACGTCAAAGACTTGCCTCAGAAAGAATGGAGCTGCTACAGGAAGCGGAGGAAACGTTATTAAACCCGGAAAATCGAACGCAATATGATCTTCATTTACAACAATCAATGGCTCCTCAACAAGAATATAGAGCAGCTATAGAAGAAGTGGACAATCCAACTCAATTAAGCTTAGCAGATCAACTAATCGGGGAAGCAAACAATTTAATCAATCAAAACAATATAGCAGATGCCATTGTATACGCAAAAAGAGCAACAGAAGCTGATGGTAACCACCCATATGCTTGGTCCATTCTAGCAAGAGCTCATTTTCTTTGGGGAGAAGTACAAGATGCCCTTTATGAAATTAAACGTGCAATCAGTATATTACCTAACGAACCTCATTTCTATTATGTTCTATACCATTGCCAAATGAATCGAAACGATATAAATTACTCTGAAAAGATGAACTTAGCGACCGAAGCAATCAACAAAGCATTAAACATTGCTCCTAACGATCCTGATTATATCACGGAGGCGGCACGACTAGCTCTTGAGACAAAACAACTTGACTACGGGATAGATTTATTAAAACAGTTGGAGAAAAATCAAGGTTTAAATCCAGATAGTCGGAATATTCTTGCAGAGTTGTATTATTACAAAGGATTAAACTTGACTCATCGAGTGGACTACAACAATGGCGAAACGCTTTACTATTTTACAAATAAAGAAGCTTCTGTTCGAGGAAAAGACTTTTTTGTTGAAGCATCAAAATACGTAACGAATCAAAATCTTAGACAAGAAATCCAAAAGTGGATTGGTGTTGCAAACAACGCTTTGAAATTAAAAAATAACTATAAAATATTGGCTTTATTCCTACTCATCATACCAATGTTCCTAATCAGTTTAGAATCCTTTAACATCATTGGTATATTAATAAGTGCTGGAGCCGGTTACCTTGCTTGGAAAAAAGGACGCGTACCACAATATCAACTGAATCAAAAATATATTAACACCTTAAGATAGAATACATGAAAAAGAGGATGATAGGCATGGATCTTTTATTAGGATATCAAAACGATGGAGTCGACGGGTTGAAAAAACGGCTTCAAACACAAGTAAAAGAGTATTCTGAGAAGGAACAAATCATAAATGACCTTGTTGCTTTATTAAAAGAAAGACAAATCAAAAACGACATCGATGCTCAAAAAGTCATCCTCCAACAATTATATGAACTAGAAGCATATAAAGAAGCACAGAAAGTATGCCGGAAAATTTTAATTCAAAAACCAAATGATATTGAAGCTGGAGAATTTCAAAATAAAATAAAACAACGGTTAGTAGGAAATTCAAACACTTCACGTTTAGAAATGGCTGACAGTTCCTCAAGCCTTTTAGAAAAAAACAAACGGCTTTTTGAACAAATCGAACAAGAAGTTATGAAAGAAGTCATTGGGCAAGAAAAGCTCACTCGGTATCTTTCAAAATCTGTACAAAAGTCTCTACTTAATACTAACCCTATTCATATATACCGAGAAGCCATGCTAATCTCAAGCCCTAAAAGTCAAGGTGTCCGGACAACTATTAATAGCTTTTTCAACTTTGTATATAAGCATCATTTAATAGAAGAGGAACAAACCAAAATTATTGATATGTCCCAATACGATATGACAGACGGTGCGATAGATATGTTTTATGTTGATATTTACAATGCCTTCATGGGACGGAGCCGTGTGACGATTTTTCAAAACGTTGACGAATGCCCGCTGGATTTTATTAACCTTTTAAATAGTATTGTAACAAATGGATATGTCCCACTTGACGGTCGTTATACGTATCAAGATGGCATGTTAGTCAAAGTAAACCAAATGCTTGTTGAAGGTAGCTTTAATCTCATCGAAGCGAAGGATCAATATTTATTTTTTCATACGCATGAACCGCTTGAAAACGTCATGACTATTTTCACCGAATCTAGTCAATCTAAGTTTTCCTACAAAGTAACATTAGATTCGTTAACGGATGAAAATGTACAAAAGCTCTTTGAAAAGATCGTTAACCAAGATATAGAAAAAGCACGAACAAATTTTGGAATCAACCTATACACGAATCCTGCAGCCTTATCACCTGCAGCGATTTACTTTTTCAACAGAGGTGGCGCAACCCGTCTACAGCAATTAACTAATGAAATATATGTAAAAACTAGTGAATTCCTCCTCGAACATACGATTGATTATACAGAAACCTACGAAATTGTACTAGAAAATCATGTAATAAAACTAAAGGTTGGAGAGAATCTTTATCCTTTACTAGATATGTACAAAAAGCGTAAAAGGTTAGCATCCATTGAAAATAAAATTGATCAATTAGTCGGTTTACATGAGGTAAAGACTAGTTTAAAAGAATTAAAGATTTTTCTACAAAAAAGAGAACAAAGACTTTCTCAAGGATATCATGTAAACATGCCCTCCCTTCATTTTGTCTTTACTGGTAACCCAGGTACGGGAAAAACAACGGTTGCACGTTTGTTAGCTGAATACTTAAAAGCAATTGGTTATTTAAGTGAAGGGCATTTAATCGAAGTAGACCGCTCCAATTTAGTTGGAAAATATGTTGGCCATACAGCCTCGCAAACAATGAATCTAGTTAAAGCAGCACTTGGTGGTGTACTTTTTATTGACGAAGCGTATGCGTTAGCTAGAGGCGGCGAAAATGACTTTGGTCGTGAAGCAATTGATACGATTGTCAAAGCGATGGAAGATTATAGAGATCAACTTGTTGTTGTCTTTGCTGGTTATCCTAAGGAAATCGAGGACTTACTTGAATTAAATCCTGGTTTACGGTCTCGGGTTACACAAACCTTCTATTTTAATGATTACACAACCGATGAACTATTGGATATTTCTCGAAATATTGCGCAATATCAAGGCTTTGAAATTGAAGAAAGAGCTTTGAAACAATTAAGAGAATATTATCAAAAGCATCAAATTAAAGGGAAAGTAGATAGTGGTAATGGACGGTTAGCTCGTCAAACAATTGAACGAGCCATTAAAAAGCAAGCCGTTCGTACAGCTACACCTGAAGACTCCGCAATAGATATGCTAACATTAGAGGATTTCGGATTAGAAGAAAAAGAAGAATTTAATCTCGAATCGCAATTGAAGCAAATTATTGGATTGGACCATATAAAGGATTTAATTAGAACATTATATAAACAACAAATCATTAATAAAAGAAGAAGTAAATTGAACCCAAACTTCGTCAGTAACCAATCGTTACACTTTATTTTCACAGGGAATCCTGGTACAGGAAAAACAACCATTTCACGAATGGTTGCTGAGCTTTTTAAAAATATTGGCATCTTAAAGAAAGGCCATCTAGTTGAACTCGCCCGACCAGAGTTAGTTGCTCCATATGTTGGTCAAACCGCATTAAAAACAGAAAAGGTTTTTAAAAGTGCCCTTGGCGGTGTTCTATTCATTGACGAAGCCTATGCTTTAGCGAATGACCAATTTGGGGAGGAAGCAATCAATACACTAATAAAATTAATGGAAGACCATAAAGAAGATATTATTGTCGTACTCGCTGGTTACGAAGAACATATGAACCAGTTATTACAAGTAAACCCAGGAATAAAATCACGGTTTTCTAACGTATTTCACTTCCCTGATTATTCAGCAGAAGAACTGTATGCGATCGCCCTTCATTTGTTCCATCAAAAAGGGTTTACTCTTAATCTTGAAGCTGAAAAAGCATTACAAAACTTTATTCAACAATCCTACAAATTCGCTGATGGCAATGGACGTTACGTACGCAATATCGTGGAAGAAATGATACGGGTACAATCAAATCGCATATTTAATAGTGACTATACGAGCGATGAAGAATTAATGATGATTTCTTCGGGTGATATTCTTTCTTTGAATAATAGAGAAAATTAGTCATCATAATCGCTTCATTTACCTAGTTTCTTGCTTTCAAAAAGCCACTTTTCAGCCCCACCTTTAGTTAGGTTGGGGCTCATTTGAGGTTTCGGAACCCCAAAGTAAGGGGAGTCATGTCCGCTTAATTTGATAAAGCTATTTTTATATGGGCTAAATGATGTTCTTCGTGCCAAGCTAATTTGGCCACTTTTGTTGCCACTGTGATTTTGCCATTTATTTGATGAGTAAAAGCTCGATTTAATTGATCCTCAGTTAAATGATGTCCTAAAGATACGACTCGCTCATTTATACCTTCTAACATTTTAATCGAACTTTCTACAGGAAGTGCAGTATCTGGTTGAATTGCCCACTTTTCTTCATTAAAAGCTGGTACGGTTGGATTTTCATCTGTTAAAGCCAACTTCAAACGTTGATACATGTTTAACTGGGAATCCGCAATATGATGAACAAGCTGACGAACGGTCCAACTCCCCCCACGATACGTTTTGCTTAATTCCTCTTCACTTAATGAATCAACCGTTTCTCTTAATCGTCTTGTATAAGTTTCGATTTGCTTTAGCCACTCTTGAATATTTTCTAATGTTACTTTTTCAGGAACTTGTAGTTTCCCAATCGGATATCTAACATCCATTTCCCAATCCCCTTCCCCATCCGTTATCTATTTTTAAAATTCTTTGCGCACAAAAAACATACTATTTCTTTACAAAGCTTCATTATAGATACCATTCTATACATTGTATTTCGCTATTAGCTTTTTTGACTTCTCCCACCCCTAAAGGGGCAAGCTCTACACCTTACGGTGAAACGAGTGGGATTCTTTACAAGAAGTATGGTTATGCAACCCTTATTCTTGATGGGCGAGCCAAGCACCCTCTAGCTTGTAGGATACGAGTATCCAGCAAGTTACTTTTACGCAAAATATTTAAAGCACCATTGATGTCTGCATTAAACTCATATCCAGTAGATGTACGGTACAGTCCACGATTTATTCGTTTTCCGCTGAATGGATATTCTTTTTCATCTGCTGGATTCCATCTTGGCATTTCATCATTGTCAAAGAAAGAGGCTTTACTTGTATAGGACTCCTCTTGCTTTTTGTAAAAAATTCCATAGCGTTCACAAAGATTAGAAAGTTGCTCTCGGAGATTACCAATTGGAATTTGGGTAAATTGCTGATTGTTCTTTTTACCAATATTGATGTTTCGTTTGAAATCTTTATTGTAACCGACAACAAGATTACCTATTTGATTTTCCAAACAATAATTAATGATGAACCTAGCTGTTTTTTTGATATAGTCATTCACTTGATTATTCCGTTTTAATGTCAACGAATCCATTCTCTTTGTATATTTTAATCCTTGCTTCATCGCAACAGACTGTAATCGTGCTTTTTCTTTGTTGTACAAACGGTTAATTGATTTAAGTTTTTTCCCATCCACTAAAAAGGACGCCCCGTCTGAATCAACACAAGAAGCAAGATTGTTTAAGCCTATATCAATAGCCAATGCTTTATTAAAGTCTAATTCAGCTTTTTCAGAAGGTTGCTCATAGACATATTGAATGTGAAAGAATTTCCCGTTGTTGCGTGGAACAATCCGAACTTCTTTGATTTTCTTGCCTTCTAAGCGTGAAGGAAAAGGAATTAAAATTTCTTTGTAATTTGGATTAGCTTTTTTGTAAGCATTCGAAACAGCTACACGAAAGAAACCATCTTTAATGTTGATAGCATTTGTTGAAAAGATGAGACTAAACAAACCATCCTTTTTTAAATATTTAGGCATTCTAATATCTTGAAACCGATATTCGTCCTTTTTAGCCTTCTTAATCAAATTAAAGAAGCTCTTAAACGAACGGTCTACTACTTTTAAAATTTGTTGTGATACTCCTGCCTGAAGCAGTTTATAATTTTCGTTTGTTTTCGATACATGATAGTTAGCTTCATAGTTTAAGAATGTTTTTTCTGTAAAGTAATGTTGGCGAATGTTATACAGTCCAACGTTGTATAGGTTTTTTGCATAGTGACACATTTCTCTTAATTGTTGAAATTGTTCTTTGGAAAGACCACGTATTTGATTGCTTTGTGTTAAGTACATGTTTTCACCTCCTTGTTATATATTCATTATATAGCAAATATTGGAAATATACAATTAAATCGGAACAGTTTTCGGTCATCTTTTGACCGACCTCACTATCATCCCATCCCTAAAGGGGGTGCTATTGCACCGTAATGGGTTTTCTCGTTCGGAAAAGCTATAATCCTTCTTTATGACAAAACACCTTCAGGAAGTGACACGTTAACAAGGGGGCCGGGCTGCCTTCAAAACATAAAAAGCCCTGAAGAAATTTCCCATCCACAGAGCCGCTTCTTATTAATAGTAACATCCCAAAACAATGGGTTTATCTGAGATATGAACAATATGGAACCTGTAATATTTTTATGCATTACATCTAGATATTTCACTTGCACTTCAGTGTTTTTTATTTAATTATTCAATTGATTACGGTAAATCCCCTATCTAGTGCCTCTTTCAACACAAAATCTCAACTAAGTAGAATTTTGTCAAAACATGCGGGCATTTTTCTCAAAATTCCTATCATACCAATGGATACAAAGATCTTTAAACAAACGTTTGTTTAAACTTTTTATGGGGAAATTTGTCGAATGTGGTAGACAAACGGTGAATATTTGAGCACAGTTAACGCAACCTGTACGCAAGGAGGTAAGTCGCAATCCCATTAGCAATCATTCCCACGTGAGCTACATTTAATGTTTACATGAAAAAACGGCTACATAATTTAGCTGCTAATCTTTTTCTTTTTTCCTTCTGTCCCTTCTTTAATTTTAACAATCAAAGTAATACAACAAACAAACCGACAATAAGTTAGTTTAAAGATGTTATAATTTTCGGTCGATTTCTAAAAGGGAGTGCTTTTTGGTAGTTTTAAATAATCAGCGTGTATTGTACGATAAGAGAAAAATAAAAGATGTAGGGGGTGAGAAGTTGAGTAGTTTTACTGTTGGAGATGCTTTGTATCAGTTGTTTTATCTTATCTTTCTGGTACTAATTATTGTCCTTATTGTGTTATTTATTCGTTCTAACAAGAAACGTAGAAATCAACTTGATCGAATTGAGAAGAAAATTAACGATCTAGAGGAGCAAATAAAAATTTCCTTAGATATTCCTCAATACACTCTTAAAGGCGTCTTCGTTGGCGACATTTAGTTACGAACTACCTTTTAAAGATTTTAACTTCTATAAAAGATAATAAAAGGGGCCTTTTCGAACAGCCCCTTTGAGTCTATTTGTCTTTATTTACTTTTTTCTATAATAGTTATTGTCACTTTTTGTTTACAATCTAAAGAATTAGGAGTTTACAAATTCAATCTATATCCTAATTTTTTAGAAATCTCAAGACTTGTTTGTTTAAGTAACTTAATGTATTTAGCTAATTTTTCATCATCAACTTGAGAAATTAGTGTAGAAATACTGATACCACCAAGCACCTTGTTTTCATAATTTAATAAAGGTGCTGCAATGCATCGAACACCTAATTCATTCTCTTGATTATCTACGGCATATCCTTGCTGATGAACAACTTCTAATTCTGCTAAAAATTTGTCTCGTTCTGTAATCGAATGTTCAGTTTGCTCTGTAAATTGGTAGTCCTTTAATAGATTATATGTTTCTTTTGGTTCTTGAAAAGCAAGAAGAACTTTTCCAATTGCCGTAGCATGTAGTGGTATTCCTTTACCAATTTTAGAGAAACGAATGATTGCTGATTCACCTTCAATTTTGTCTATATAGACACCTTCCGTATCATTTAAAATGCCCAAATGGACTGTTTGTCCGGTTTTCTTAGATAAATCCAGTAAAAATGTTCTTGAAACCTGTCTAATATCAATAGTACTAATTACACAGTTTCCTCTTTCAATTAGTTTTAATCCTAACCTATATTTTCCGTTTTCTGGATTTTGATCAATATACTGATGTTTTTCGAGTGTTTTTAGTAACGAGTGAACTGTACTTTTATGAAGATTCATTTTTTCGCTAATCTCGGTAATTTTTAGTTCGGGTGTAAATTCATCAAACAAATCTATGATATTTAAAGCACGATCAACAGATTGAATAACTGGCATTACTATTCCTTCCTTTTCGTTTTATATTATAGAACTTAGTTAAATTATAAGGAACAAATTTTCGCTTGTCTATATTGTTTTTTAAGTAATAGGTGTTTATTTTTAGAACATGTTATAGTGTTCACAAATATTTCACATCGTATTGTTTACTTCATAGATACTAACTCCTATAATAAAACCAAGATAGATATTTTTAAGAACTTAGTTTTATAATGTAAAACAAATTCAATGAAAACTAAAGGAGGAAAATACATTGCAGGAACAAACAAAGTTCAAAGGTGTTATTCCGCCAGTATCGACTCTGCTACATAATGATAACAGCCTCGATCAAGATGGAATGAAAAGGTTAATTGATTTTTTAATCGATGCAAAAGTAGATGGGCTCTTTTTTATGGGTTCTGGTGGAGAATTCGCTAATATGTCCGAACGCTTCAGAAAAGAAGTAGCTGAGTTTGTAATTTCCTATGTGAATAAGCGAGTACCTGTATTAATTGGAACCGGTACCCCTAGTACAGATAAAACTATTTTATTGAGTCAACATGCTCAAGACGCAGGAGCCGATGGTGTAATAGTTATCAACCCCTACTATTACAAGTTAAATGATAACGCTTTATTTAAACATTACACATCAATTGCAGAAAAAGTCGATTTACCCATCATGCTTTACAATTTCCCTGGATGTACTGGACAGGATTTATCTCCTGAATTCCTACTAAAATTGGCAAAAACTTGTCCAAATATTGTAGGTGTTAAAGATACCGTTCCAGAAGTCGCCCATACAAGAGAAATTATTCAAATAGTTAAATCAGAAGTTCCTCATTTTAGTGTTTTTTGTGGTTATGATGATCATTTCTTAAATACTCTACTAAATGGTGGTGATGGTTCAATTGGTTTAACAGCTAACTTTGCTCCGGAAATTCAGGTAGGCCTTTATCAAGCACATCAACAAAATGATTTTAAATCTGCCGTAAATTATCACCAAATTTTGGCCCAACTAGTTCGTTTATATACATTAGATAGCCCTTTCTACAATTTAGTAAAAGATGCTTTACGCCTTCGTGGGTTTGATATCTCAACTAAGGTTTTATCACCTGCTACAGAGTTGAGTGCAGATAAGAAGGCTTACTTAATAGACTACTTGCAAAAGTTATTACCAGATTATTTTAAAAAATGGAAGTTAACTATTAATCTTATAAATGGAAGGTGAGAGTATGTCAATTAAAGAAATTTACGGTGAAGTAGACGAATCCTTATACGAAATCAATTCCCATAAAGAAGGACCAAAAGGTAAATTACCTTTGACACCGGAAATTTTAAGAAATCGTCCAAGTGGTGATATTTTCGGAATGACCTTAAATGCCGGTATGGGTTGGAAACCTTCTACATTGTTGGGAAAACAAGTCTTAATGTTAAGTACACTTGGCGGTATTCGTAAAGATGATGGAACGCCCATTGCTATGGGTCTACATACGGGACACTTTGAAATTGGTGTTCAAATGGAAAAAGCAGCAGAGGTTATCAAATCCGTTGGTGGAGTACCTTATGCTGCACACGTCACCGATCCATGTGATGGTCGTACTCAAGGGACAACAGGAATGTTTGATTCTCTTCCTTACCGGAACGACGCAGCTATTGTTCTAAGACGTTTGTGGCGTTCACAACCTACTACCGAAGCAGTTCTTGGTTTAGCTGCATGTGACAAAGGACTTCCTGCAATGATGATTGCTTTAGCATCTATGCATGATATACCAACAGTTATCGTTCCAGGAGGTTCCACTCTTCAAGCAACTGAGGGAGAAGATAACGGAACAGTCCAAACTATAGGTGCCCGTTATGCAAGAGGAGAAATTACCCTTGAACAAGCAGCACTTGAAGGATGTCGTGCTTGTGCTTCAGCTGGAGGAGGTTGTCAGTTCTTAGGTACAGCTGGAACTTCACAAGTTATCTCAGAAGGATTGGGAATGGCTCTCCCACATACCGCTTTAGCGCCTTCTAGTACACCAATTTGGGCAGAAATCGGAACACAAGCTGCAAGAGCAGTTTTAGAACTTGAGAAAATGGGTATTACAACGAAAGAGATCTTAACAGATAAGGCTATTGAAAATGCCATGGTAGTGCATGCAGCATTTGGTGGCTCTACAAACCTATTATTACATCTCCCAGCTATTGCTTATGCAGCCGGCTGTAAAGTTCCTACTGTAGAAGATTGGGCAAAAATTAATAAGAAAGTTCCGCGTCTTGTAAGTGTACTCCCTGTTGGACCAGTTAATCATCCAACATCCAGAGTATTCCTAGCTGGAGGTGTCCCTGAAGTCATGCTTCATTTACGCAAACTAGGCTTGTTGCATGAAGATGTAATGACAGTTACCGGTCATACATTAAAAGAAAATCTAGATTGGTGGGAAGCTTCTGAACGTCGAAAAAAATGTCAAGAACGATTATTTGTAGCAGATGGCATTCAAGTAGATGAAGTTATTATGAGCCCAGAACAAGCAAAAGAGCGTGGTTTAACATCTACAATTACATTTCCTGTTGGAAACATTGCACCAGAAGGTTCTGTTGTAAAATCAACAGCAATTGACCCATCGGTAATTGATGATGATGGTGTATTTCGGCATACTGGTCCAGCGAAAGTTTTTACATCTGAGAAAGATGCAATTAAAGCGATTAAGGATGGAGATATTGAATCAGGTGATATTATGGTTGTTGTTGGTGTGGGGCCAATGGGAACCGGTATGGAAGAAACATATCAGTTAACATCTGCTCTAAAACATTTACCATTTGGTAAGCATGTATCATTAATTACTGATGCACGTTTCTCTGGCGTTTCAACAGGTGCGTGTTTTGGCCATGTAGGACCTGAAGCTTTAGCTGGCGGACCACTTGGTAAGATTCAAAACGGAGATATTATAGAAATTATTGTTGATTGCAGTAACTTAGATGGCTCCATTAACTTCATTGGAACGGAAGATAGAAGAATGACACCAGAAGAAGGAGCGAAAATATTAGCGGCTCGCGAATCTAATTCAAAGATGGGACCAGATGCCGATCTTCCAGAAGACACTCGTTTATGGGCTGCATTACAGTCTATTAGTGGTGGTACTTGGAGAGGTTGTGTTTATGATGTGGATCGAATCTTGGAAGTAATTGAGGCAGGTAAGTTAGCGTTAGCAGATAAAGAAAGACTAATAAAAATTTAACAGGTTTTATGCATCGATATAATGATTGAATGATAATACACGCTTCTCTATTGATACTGGTAGAGAAGCATGTATTAAGCCCAACGATTTCAACTTAAAATGGAGGCGATTACATGCCATTATTAACCGTTGCTTTAGGTGTAGTTATATTGTTAGTTTTAATTTCTATTCTAAAATTAAACACATTTGTATCTTTATTAATTACCGCATTTGCCGTTGCAATACTTTTGGGGATGCCCCTTGGAGATATTGTTACGTCAATACAAGGAGGAATTGGCGGTACGCTAAGTAGTATTGCTATTATCTTTGGACTTGGTGCAATGTTGGGTAGAGTGATAGCTGACGCGGGTGGTGCTCACCGGATTGCTATAACGTTAATCGATAAATTTGGTAAACAGCGAATTCAATTAGCTGTTGTTGTCGCATCCTTTATTATCGGTATTGCCATGTTTTTTGAAGTTGGACTTGTATTATTAATCCCAATTATTTTCTCAATTGTTCGGGAATTAAAAGTTTCCCCAATGCATTTAGGTATTCCAATGTTAGCGGCTTTGTTAGCTACACACGGATTCTTGCCTCCTCATCCTGGACCAACAGTTATCGCGGGGCAATATGGTGCGGATCTTGGTACTGTCTTACTTTATGGAATCATTTGTGCCATTCCAGCAGTATGGATTGCTGGACCATTATTTTCAAAACTATCCAAAAAGATTGTCCCTGGTGCCTTTAATAAAGAAGTAGATATTTCTAGTTTAGGTGACCAAAAGATATTTAAATTAGAAGAAACACCAAAATTTGGTATTAGTCTAGTTACAGCTACATTTCCTGTTATTTTAATGATGATTAAAACAATAGTTGATTTGATTGTACAAGTTGCAGGGCTTAGTCAAAATTTCTTCCTTACTTTTGTAGACTTTATTGGTACACCAGCTGTTGCGATGCTTCTATCACTTCTATTAGCTTTCTATACAATGGGAATTGCAAGGAAGATTTCAGTTAAATCAGTCATGGACTCTTGTTCTGGTGCTGCTGCAAGTATTGGTATGATGCTTTTAATTATCGGTGGTGGTGGTGCTTTTAAACAAGTGTTAATTGATGGTGGCGTAGGTGACTACATTGCAAAACTATTCGCTGATAGTACTATTTCACCCATCCTCTTAGCGTGGGTTGTAGCTGCAATCTTACGTGTAGCTTTAGGTTCGGCAACAGTAGCAGCGATTTCAACTGCTGGATTAGTTATTCCGTTACTCGCTACTACCTCAGATGTAAATTTAGCACTAGTTACTCTTGCAACAGGTGCCGGGAGTTCTATCGCTTCTCATGTGAATGATGCAGGATTCTGGATGGTAAAGGAATATTTCGGATTAAGTCTGAAAGAAACATTTGGAACATGGACACTTCTTTCAACCATTGCATCAGTAGTCGGTTTAGGAATGGTTTTATTATTAGATGTTTCCTTAATTATGGGTGGTATTGTAATCATTCTTATAATTGTAGCCGGACTTTTCGGAATGTTAAAACACAATCATAACAATATAAAAAAAGATTCAAAGGCATATAAAAATATAAGTTAATAATCTTTATAGTACAATTAGTAGAAAACACCAGTTAGAGAGAAGTTATAACATACTATTAATTAGTAGATAAACTTCTCTTTTTAATTCATGCTCAGTTTTATGGAACTATTTTAATACAATCGACCTATCTTCCAGTAAAGGATTCGTTATTAATCCAGCATAGATTGAATAATCTATTGAAGTCATGAAAACCTTAACAAACAAAAAAATATCTAAGACCGGTATCATTTTCTGTTGATGTCAGATATCCTTTTACCTGTTCAAAAATCAGGATATTTTGTTTTGTTCATAATTCCGGATTTTCCTTTATTCTTAGCCTCAACCTAAGTCAATTTCCTCATTTAATGATAAAACAGGATAACGAATGGATTTATTTTGTGTTAATAAATAAATCGCGTGAAGAAGTGAAGATTTACCGGAGTTATTTGAACCGGATACAAAAGTTAAACCTGGCTGCCGAAACGAATGATAGTCTTCATAACATTTAAAGTTTTTTACTTCGAAATTTTTTATCATTGTTAGACTCCTTTTCTTCAAGTAATTCACTCAAATGACTAATCCATTTGTCAAATCTATAAATAACATTCCTCTTTGTTAACGTACTTGACGATAAAGACTTATTAAACTGCTCATCTTCTTTAATAAGATTTTCAATCAACAGTACGATATCATCTTTATGTTTCAATATTTTGGATTGGTTCATAACGGCAAATGAATATCTGGATGCGATTCCTTCTTTATAATAAAAATATGTAATTGATAATCCTCTAATTTCCTATGATATGTACCTAAATCGTTGAAGTATTTATTTTTAAGGTTGGATAAAATCGGCATTTGTGAGAGTTTGTATTTTCCCTCGATAAAGTCAAAGAACGCCCGTAACCTTTGTTGACCATCAATTACTTCCCAATCTCCATCTTTCGTCTCAGCTAGATATATAGAAGGAATTGGAATGTTACAAAGAACGGATTCAATAAGTTTTGATTTTTTCGACCTCGTCCAGACATCTTTTCTTTGGTAGTGTGGTTGAAGAATGATATCACCTCGTACACTTTCTTCTATGTAATTCAAAAATAGATAATGGCGCCTTATCAATAAAAACTTCACGTTGATCCTCTGGAATAAAGCTTATATCATTTCCGTACTCTTCCTCAGATTCATCAATCACTTCTTCAGACACTTCTCTATCCTCTGAATTATGGTGGTCATCATACTCAACCCTTATAAAATTACCCTGATTCTGATTACGATAACTATTCATTTCCACTCACCTACTTAGTCGCTTCCCATTAGTATAATCCATAATCTTCTAGTAGTTAACAAATGAATTTAGATAACTTTAACGTAACAGAGGTTAAACCCATTCTAACGCATGGAATCACATTCTATTTTTACTAAATTTTACCGGTAAAACCACACGAAATTACCAAGTAAAACTTTACCCGAAAAATATGCTTAAAGTGCTGTATTTTCGCAAATTATTGGAGATAACTTGATCTATCTCTAGTAATAGTCGGTAAATACCGGTAAAACTCAAGTTTAACACTTTTGCCAAAACACGCTTTTTTCCCTACTTTTAGGGTACCCGGGGAGAAAAAGAAAGGCGCGTCTTTCAGAAGGGGTACTCGATGAAAGACAAGGAAAAAGAGTTTGAAAGAGTAGTAGAGGAAATGCAGCCAATGATTCTATCAATTATAAAACGGCTGAACATTTACAAAAATCACGAGGAATTCTATCAAATTGCATTAATCGCATTATGGGAGGCATACCGCTCATACAATCCAACAAAGGCGAAATTCTCAACCTTTGCTTACCATTACATCCAAGGGTATTTAAAAACAGAGCTACAAAGGCAAACGCGAAAGGACGATAACGAACATCAACCTGATGACGTCGGTTGGAACCAAATCGCCAATCAACTACAAGTAGAAAGTGAACACGAGGAATGGTTCTTACAAGACTTAATCAAACAACTAAAACCAAAGCAACAGCAATTCATCGACCTCCACTTTATGAAAGGAATGAAACTAACCGAAATTGCAGAAACTCTCGGCGTCAGTTATCCAACAGTGAAATATTGGAGGAGACAAGCACTCGCGGTATTGAGGGAGAAGTTGATGAAGGAGTAGGAGCTGTTGCGAAGGATGAGATAGTTCGTATTAGGAAATAAGTGGTAGGGAATAGCAGCTGGCCAAAAACATTGGAAAGCTGGCAGTGAACTGACATATTCTGCTAAATAATGGGCGTCTAGCAGCGGACGGAAACATTCTGGAGGATGGCGGGCGTCTAGCAGCGAACTGAAATATTCTGCGGGATGGCGGGTGTATAGCAGCGAACGAAATATTCTGCGGGATGGCGGGCGATTAGCAGCTCGCCGTCTAAATAAACTTGTAAAGTAATAGAACAAGTGAACAATGTACACTTGTTTGAAAAATCAAATGGAATCACTCATAGAAGAATGTAACTGGATTAGGCTTTAGTCATATTTTTATACCCTTTATAGTTATCAAATTCATTTTTCTTTATTAATCTACGAATATATTTTATCGAAGTTGGAAAAGATATGAATAGTTAAAAGGTGATTACAAAGAGATTAAAGGAGTCTAGTAGATATGACTAAGAAAATGAGAATAGATTAGTAGCTAAGGAACATATCATAACACCCCTACTAATAGTAGCAAATTAAAATGAATATGATATCATAATCATAGTTTAGTAATGCATCGGTAGGTAAAATCGATAAACATTGACAAATTATCCTTTTATGACCTATACTTTTCTTACTCATTTTTAGCTCCTTTGTAGAAGATTTGGAACAAGTATGGCCTTTCTTCTACAATAGGAGTTTTTCTTTTATTTGTATATATTTTTGGTGAATTTTGATCTTTTTCCATTTTATTACCAAAGCAATTTTATTTCCCTTTGCCCCCCAAAAAAATCGCAAAAATAAAAAGGATTAGATTTACACTAACCCTTCAGTACAAATTAAATGGATATATTAAATTTTTTTAAATCAATAACCAGCCCAACTTCTTTCATGAAATCATACCCTATAATCCCATTCAGCTCTAAACCATAATCCATCGACCCTAATTCAACAAGAAAATTGCTGATTGCTATTTCTTCAGATATTTTTATTTTATCAATACTTTTCGTGTAGACAAATTCAATTCCACCTATACCTTGTATTGTCTGAGTTACATCATTTGCTTCCGGTTTTACACCAATTTTCTCTAGCTTATTTACGTTAAAAATCGTACCAGCAGAACCAGTATCAATTAAAACATTTTCTAACCTAATACTTTTCCCACGAAAATTTACATGTACCTCTGTAAACGGTAAGCCCGATACTTCTTTAATCTCTATCATATTTTCCTTAACCCCGCCCACTTTTTCTCTCGAATATCCAAGCTCTTTCTTGATGTATGGAAAAAGTACAGTTCACGATTCGGCTTTTGTTTATGCAGCTCTGAATGGCGACGGAATGCGTCCATGGAGTCATCAAAGGAGTCAATAACAGCGATTTCATCAACAATACGGAAGTTGTTTTCAGAATGCGCCTCAATTGCTTCAAACACAACCCATTTATCAGGGTATGCTTTTTTCACTTCTTCCCACAACATTTGAATTCCTCCTTCGCAAATTAATATTATCTTACCTAATATTCTATCACGGACCGGGGTCAGACCTTGACTTTCTTCGTTAAAAATAAGCAATCTTTGAAAACAAGTAAACCTAATAATGTATTAAAACGTACTGGGGGCAGGCTCGATTTTCTAGGGACAAATCCACTTCCAAAATCAAGCCCATGAAAACACGACTTTCCGCTTATCCTTTGTACTCATTTCTCTGTTATTCAACTGTACCGCTTGCCATAGGCTTTCGTCGGTGATTGCCTCTTCTCCTTTTAAGTCAGAAATGGTTCGGGCGAGACGGATGATTTTTATTTGAGTACGATTGCTGAAGTTTCTTTTCGCTGATAGTTGCTTCAGTAGATTTTGTTGTTGATGGGTGAGTGGGCTCTTTTTCATCAGTTCTTCATAGGAGACTCGGCTGTTACATATTTCTACTCCATATCGTTCATATTGGCGCTCTCTTGCCTGTGCAACACGCTTTCGGACAACTTCCGATGATTCTTGATTCTCCTTATGGCGTTTGTTTAAATCAACAGGCCGTAACGATAGAAAAATATCAAACCGATCACGAATCGGACCGGATAACTTATTTTGATAGGATTGTATTTTATTCGGTGTGCATGTACAGTAATGAGTATTCGACCCTAAAAATCCACAAGGACACGGATTCATCGCCCCAATTAAAATAAACTGCGCAGGATAAGTGACCGTTGAATGTGCACGGCTAATGGTAACCCTACCAGCTTCTAATGGTTGTCTTAACATATCTAACGTCTTTTTCGAAAACTCGGCGATTTCATCTAAAAATAACACCCCTCGATGAGCTAGAGACACTTCACCCGGTTTCGGATTTTGCCCACCTCCTATTATCGATACGCCTGATGCTGTATGATGGGGATTACGAAAAGGTGGAGTCTTCGTATTCTCGAGTGTCTCACCACTAAGATGATATAAACTAATCATTTCTAACCTCGCTTCTTCGGTTAATGGCGATAAAATAGACGGAAAACTTTCAGCCAAAAAACTTTTCCCACAACCAGGTGGGCCAGACATTAAAACATGGTGTTCCCCGGCAGCCGCTACTTCCAGGGCAAGTTTTGCATGTTTATGACCAATAATTTCTTGAAAATCAATACGATTCGAAAGCTGCTGCTCTTCAGCCCGTGTTTGCGCTTGTGTAAAAATGGGTAACACTGGCTGTCCATTTAAATGTTGCAAAACGTCTTGTAGATGGGCTACATAAATAATCTCTAAGTCCGGAAACGATAGTGCAGGCAACTGTTCATCATAAGGCATATAAATCGTGTGGATCCCTAACCTTCGTGCAGCCAACACAGCCGGTAACATTCCTTCAACCGGTCGAATATGACCAGCTAATGACAACGCCCCAATAAAGGCCGTATCAGGTGGAATTTGGACCTTTATTTCATTCATACTTATTAACATCCCAATCGCCATCGGTAAGTCAAAAAGTGGCCCATTCTTCTTCTGTTCAGCAGGGGATAGATTAATAACGACCTTCTTCTCATGCATGGAATACCCCATCGAGACAAGAGCTGCTGAGATCCGTTCCTTTGATTCTTTTACAGACGCATCCGGTAAACCAACAATAACAATGGCATCCATCCCATCCATTGCTTGTACTTCTACTTGAACACGGTAGCCCTCTAATCCTTTTAACCCTATACTTGTAACACTAGCTCCCATGCCTTGCCCTCCTTTACATCCATCTCCTTAAGATCAAGATTACTCTCAACAAACCGTTGATAATACAAATGACTCGGCTCTGGAAAATACGCATACGTTTTCGATTTATCTATGTACGGATTACCTTCATTAAATATATAAGAAGCATAGCTACTCCAAGGATACGCCTCCGCACGTTTCACCATTTTAGCTTCTAATGGATTTCGATGAATATAGCGACTCACTTCTAAGAAATAGGAGTCATCCTGAATTAACTGAGCCCCATACCTCCCTTGAAAGACATGTCCATCTGTCTTTAATCGTTTATTTAAATAGATAGCATAGCGAGAATGTAGATCTTTCATGATGTATTGAATATGGTCACGAATGGTTTCAATCTGAAGATGTAAGTGGTTGGTCATCAAGCAGTACGCGTGGAGTTGAAAAGGATACTTGTTGCGAACCTCATCTAATAAGGTCAAGTACATTTCATAATCTTGCTTAATCTTAAAAATTGCCGCTCGCTTATTCCCACGAGCCGTAATATGATACATCGCCCCCGGATACCAAATCCGATGCTTCCTAGACATCAAATCCCCTCCAAAAAAATATTAGGAACGAATGTTTGTATATAAAATACGACAATTTTCTCACCTTGTCAATAGGAAAATGAAAATATTTAGAAAATTATTTTTAGTTGGTTTTTTGTGGGTTTTCTTTTATAAAAAGGGACAAAGGAAATGTTTATTGGGGATGAGACTTTAGCACATTAACGCGGTGGGGGTCAAACGCATTACAATTGCACCACTGTAAAAAAAACCTATAAATAGTAAAAAATGGAAATTGTATGCATTAGATAAATTTAAAAATGAGAATAGGGTTCCAGAAAGACCTTGTTCCCATTTTTTTCCAGTTTATAATAAAAAAAATAAAAGTTTACCTATTTTCTTTTTTGCGGCTTAATTCTGGCAATAGTCCCCACAAAGATATCCTGCTTTTCCTTCACTATAGGTATTTTTTGTCGTCCTTTCGAAGTTTTCATTTTTTTCGGATGTAGTTCTTTTAGGAATGAAGCCCACGTTTTAAACATATACGTTCTTAACGCTCTAAGAACCTCCCATAAAGTCTTTTTTGTTTTAGATTTAATTTGCACAATTAGTGATAAACAATAGGCAGCTAAGGCAATAAACATTTGATTCCACATACCTTGTGGTTTCGTACTCCAAATCTTAATTATCCTTAAATGTTGCTTTATCCATTTGAAAAACGTTTCAATCATCCAACGATACCGGTAAATGTCCATTATCTCATCAGCGGTTAAATCAAATCGAGTCGTTAATAAGCGATATAATTTCCCATCCTCATCGATAAACTCAACTAGACGCGCCGGGCGTTTACTAGGATAAACGAGAACCTTACAATCTTTCTGTACCACTGAGTTAGTAATGTTGTAATTTTCTCTTGCAACAAATTTAAAGTTTTTTGATAGCCGAACAACAAAATGAATCTCTTGTTCGAGCCAGTCATTAAGATTTTTATTTGATGGATATCCGCGATCCATTACATAGGTCGTATCTGATTTTTCAATTAGTACATCTGTACTCTCAAAATCACTAACATTTCCGGTAGAAGGTAGTATTTTATCTGGAAATGATACATTTTCTGACAAGACAACTAGTCTAGTATGCATCTTTACAACATTCCACCCTTTTGTGACATAAGCCCAGTCACATAGTTGAGGGGGAAGTTTTATATGAGTAGAATCTACAATACTTAATTTGCCTATTGTTGAATCAATTCCTTTATAATTCTTTGTTAAATCCCTAAGTATATAAACTACTTTTAGAAAAAAACTCTGTGCTATTTCTGTGGGTAATTCATTAATTCTTCTTGAGAGTTGGGATCCACTAATACTTGGTAAATTCAAAGCTTCGCGGAGTTTCTTATCCGACCGTATCTTTTCTTCAATATCCGCATAGGATTCCCATTTGCCAATTTGAGCAGCCACAAATATCTTTAAAAGTGAATCTACCGAGAGCTTATCATAATCATAGTTTAATAATGGACAAGCAAATTCGTCGGTAGGTAAAATCGATAAACATTGACAAATTACCTTTTTATGACCTATACTTTTCTTACTCATTTTTAGCTCCTTTGTAGAAGATTAGGAACATGTATGGTCTTTCTTCTACAATAGGAGTTTTTCTTTTATTTGTAAATATTTTTGGTGAATTTTGATATTTTTCCATTTTATTACCAGTGGTGCAAGGATAGTGGGTCAAACGCGGTGGGGGTCAGGCCCCAATATTCAAGAAACGAAAAGGAAGTACGAAATCTGTCACAACAAGAACTCCGCTGGTTATTAGAAGGATTATCCATTCAGCAGCCAAAAGCTATTCAACCTTCTCAAAAAGGGCAATTTTAAATCTATCAAAAAGTTGATTTAAAGCTGTATTTACTATGCTTAAAATGCTATACTAGAACTATCTTATTTGAATGAATGGTGGTGAATCTTTTGGTTAATGCTTCATCTAATAATCAGAATCAAAACGAGAAATTAATTCGACTTCTTAAAGAACAATTGGCTCATTCTAATCAACAGAATGAAGCATTGTCCAAACAGATTAAATCACTAACTGAGCAAGTTCGCTATTTAACAAAACTTTTATATGGATCGAAAACAGAGAAATCTAAATACAATACACTTGATGGACAAATATCATTATTTGACGATGACCCGTCTTTTAATGATTCTGAGCACACAGAAGAACAAAGCCAACAGACGATTTCTTATACTGTTGTACGCAAAGTTCAAAATAAAAAACGAAATGATTCATTACATGAAAATGTTGAAGTAAAGGCCATTCATTATCATCCGGAAAATACGATTTGTGATTGTTGTCAATGCCAAATGACTGAAATAGGTACGACAATCGTACGTGAAGAGGCTGAATTTATACCTGCAAGAATGGAAAAAGTTCAACATATTGAACATGCATATGAATGTAAAAACTGCAAAGCGGATTTATCTCAAAAGGCCCAAATTAAACGTGGCAAATCACCTCAACCTCCGATTCAACGAAGCATTGCTGGTCCGAGTGTACTTGCCAAAGTAATTTATGATAAATTTGTGCAATACTTGCCCCTTTACCGGCAGGTAAAGGAGTGGGAACGTTATGGCTTGAATACGAATGATAAAAACCTTTCTAATTGGGTTATTCGAGCATCACATGACTGGCTTTTGCCCGTATATGAGCGAATGAAGAATATAATGTTGGAGAAGTCCATTTTACACGTCGATGAGACTTATGGACAAATTATCAATCGGTCGGATGGAAAATCTGGCCAATCTAATGCTTATAACTGGGTTTTTCGAAGTGTGCCCTGTCAAGGTCCGGCAATCGTTCTGTTTCACAGCTCATTATCACGATCACGATCCGTTCTTGAAGGATTCATTGAAGATTATTCGGGAACGATTGTCTGTGATGGGTATTCAGCCTATGACAAAATTGAAGGGATTACCTTCGCTAATTGCTGGGCCCATGTAAGACGTTATTGGTTAAAAGCAGACAGTAAAAACGGACGAATTGGTGTAAAATATTGCGATGAATTATTTCGTCTTGAAAGGGAATTTAAACACTTATCCCCAAGTAAACGAAGAAAAAAACGCCAAAAGCACTCGAAACCGATAGTTGATGAATTTCTTGCCTGGGTTGAAAACTCACCATTCTACGGAAAAAATGCGCTCGCTAAAGCAGCTGAATACACGCTAAATCGAGCGAATGGACTAAAAGCATTCTTGGATGATGGACGAATAGAAATTGATAACAATCCCGCTGAGAATGCCATCCGTCCGAATGTAATTGGTCGAAAAAATTGGTTATTTTCCGTAAGTGAAGCTGGTGCGAAAGCAAACGCAATCTGTCTAAGTATCGCAGAAACAGCTAAAGCGAATGGAGTAGATTTCTACCAGTATCTAGTGAAGTTACTGAGAGACCTACCAAATTTAGATATTCATAGAAACCCAGAAATTATAAACAACTATTTGCCTTGGTCAAAAACGATCCAAGCAGAATGTGTAAAATAACCGTAAATCTGATTAAAAAATCATGGTTTTACGGTTATTTGTAGTACGTACCGTGAAGGTACGTTTATTTTTTTATTTCGGGCTTACGGCATATCTCATTCAGAATGAAGAAAAGGGGGATGCATTGGAGTAAAAAAGGCGCAGAAGCCATGGTGAAAATTAAACAAGGGATTCTTAACCAGACATTGAGGGAAGCTTATTTGAAACACCGTACAAGAAATGGGAAAAAAAAGGGAATTAAAACAAGCAATAAGGTTATCAGAGCTATTTAAACAGCCAGTACGTCCGTCAATCGGGGTGAAACGTGGATCTGTCGCTTTATATACAAGCCATTCATCGGCAATGGGGCATTTAAGCAAGATTCTTGAGTTTTAATTTCAGCCTGGATAAGTGGCATTAATTTGGAAAATTATTGCCACTTATCCAGGAGAGTAAGCGAAGCGCGGTAGCCGAAAAGTGTACAA